>JBIIIA010000258.1:0-5067 GCA_044235195.1 Thermoflexales bacterium | reverse complement strand
ATTACAGCTTCGATCTGAAGCTGTCGAATGCGGCGATCCGCGGCAGCATCGGTGACGGCAGCGCCTGGATCTCGTCGACTGCCGATGCGCCGTTCGCTTACGCGGCGGGAACGTGGCTGCATGTCACGTACGTCGTGTCGGAAACCGGATACACGATCTATGTCAATGGAGAACAGAAGGCAGCGGGCGTGTTGAGCCGTGCGCCGCTGCTGCTCGATGCATCGCACCAGCTGCTCGTCGGCGCCGGGCGCTCCGGTGCGGATCCGTTCGACGGCATGATCGACGAAGTGGCCGTCTATCATTTCGAATTGAGCGCCCTCGAGGTGCGCCGTCTGGCCCAGACAGTCGTGGCCGGCACTCCCAGTGCTCAGGTGGCGTTTAAACCAAATGCAATGGCGCTCACCAGCGATGCGTTCACGACGACTCAGCTTCTGCATCTGATGTTCGACGAAATTCCCGGCAGTGGTGGGTCCGGGTTCCGCAACATGGCGGGAGCGGCCGTCGTGAGCTGCAGCGAACCGCAGTGCCCGGAAGCGGGTGCCGATGGCAGGCGCGGTTCAGCAGCGCTCTTCGATGGTTCTGACGACAAGCTGGAGGTCGATCGCCAGACACGAATTGCCGATCGATTTACGGTGGCGGCATGGGTGCGGCCGGACAGTGTTTCGCAGAGTGCGTCGATCGTGTACGAATCTTCAGCAGCGGGCAACAACGGAAAATCTTTCCGGCTGCAGCTGCTCGGCGGGAATCAGATCACCGCCAGCATCGGCAATGGCACGAACTGGCTGGCGGTGAACGCCGTGGGGCCGTTTACGTACACCGCAGGACAATGGATACACGTCGCCGCCGTGGTCAGCACCACGGGCTATGCGCTCTACGCGAACGGTGCCGTGGTGGGATCCGGCGCATTGAGCGGCTCACCGCTGCTCGTGGACGAGACGCATCGGATGGTGATCGGTGCGGGTGCAGTAGGACAGCCTGCGTTGCTCGGCGCCCTCGATGATGTGCGCATCTATTCGCGCACGCTGAGTACGGATGAGATTTACCGCTTGTATGCCGGACGCAATCCGGTGCTCTCGCTCCACTTCGCCGATGATTACTCGGATGCGTCGGCGTGGGCGCACTCGGCCACGGTAAGCGGCTCGATGCAGCTGGCGGATGGACAGGAAATTGCAGTGTTCGATGGCGTCGATGATTCACTCACGATTACGCCGAGCTTTGCACTGGCGAACAAGTCCTGGTCCGTCGGCGCGTGGGTGAAGCGCGGCAGCATCGGCACGGCGGACGTGATCTTCGGGCAGGGGCGTGCGACGACCAGCCAGGGGCTCTCGATCGGATTCAATTCCTCCAATCGCTTTGCGTGCGGCTTTTATTCGAACGATCTCGTGACCAGCGCAGCGTACACGGATCTGGACTGGCATTACTGGCTGTGCACGTTCGATGCGGCGTCGCGCAAGCGCACGCTGTATCGGGACGGCGTGCAGGTCGCGTCGGACACGGCGGCGAATGTCTTCAGCGGCACGGGCGTCTGGCAGATCGGTGGGACGCCGTGGAGCACGGCGAATCTGTTCGCTGGCTCGCTTGATGACGTGCAGGTATACCCGTACACGCTCAGTGCACTGGAAGCGAATGCGATGGCGCAGACTGGATTCCGCTCGGCGCAGCTGGCGTCTCTGAGTTCGGCCGGCGCCTACGGTTCATGGAATATTACGCCACCCGCTGGTCTGGAGGGAATGTATCGGCAGGAAGTGCGCGGCATGCGCGGCACGGACATCGACGGAACGACGCGCAGTCCGCAGCCACGGTATGGGATCGTCGACACGGCTGCACCACGCGTCGTCGTCACTCGAACAAATGATGCCATCAGGCTGTCGGATGGCAGCACGGGTTCGACGTACATCGTTACTGCGCAGGATATGCAGATTGACGGAACTCGCGGAACGCTCGGGCTTCGTTCTTCGGTCGCATGCGCCTACGACGGGATTCAGCGCACAGCTTCCATCGAAGCGTGGACGCCGTGGGCCGGCATCGTCGGTGAGCCGCTGAGCACGGTCGAGGCGTCCTATCGCTGCACCTTGCCGGCCAGTGCGTCGTTCGTCTTCACCGTTTGCGACGTGTCCGGCAACTGCACTTCGGCCAGCACGGCCGCTGCAGCGCGCGGTGAAAATGAACTGGTGCAACGTGGGAATGCGGCGGCTCCGACGGTTGCCATCTATCGGCCCACGTCGTTCGCCGTTCTCACGACGACGTCTGCGCTCAAGGTGGACGGCCTGGTCAAAGCCACGGATGGACTCAGCTCGAGGGTGGTCAGTTTCAATGGTCAGGTGGTCGAAGGGATTGAATTCCCGTCCGCCAATCCATCCGACCTGGTCTATGAACACCCCATCGCAATAGACTGGAATTCCAACGGTAAAGAAAGTCCGCTTCTCGAGGGTGAGAATATCCTGCTTATCGAAGCACAATCGGTGGCAGGAAAGACGACTGCCATATCCGTGACTTTTCTAGTCGACACCGCGGCGCCGGAATTTACATTCGATGCGTCGATCGATCCGGATTTCAATCCGACACGAGTGCTGACGCAGAACGCGTACGTCGAGCCGTTCGTGATGTTCGGCGGCAGTGTGGCCGATGCGAACGAAATCGTCGGTGTTCGACTGCAGGTCGACGGCACTGTGTATGTCGGGGATGCTGCAGAAGGTCGCTGGCACGTCGGTGTTCCGCGCAGCAGCGGCGTCCCAGTGGATGGCAGCGGTCCATCGCACCGTGTCGTGATCACGCTTACCGACGCCGCTGGATGGACCTCGACACAGTCATATGATGTCATCATCGATACGCTCGCTGGTGACGTGGCTCCGACTTTCATCGGTGCAGATAGAGTTTCATTTACGCGACCTGCTCAGGATGGCCTCACCGGCTATTACTTCGGCGCTACTCACGGATCTACGTTCACGTTGGATATGCTGGCATTCACTGCGGATGATCCGGTGACGAAGACTGTCTCATTGCAGGCTGCTTCGACATCGTTCGATCAAGCACAGGACGGCTTTGCCTCGTATGGTCATCTGGTGGTCGAGGACTCGCTCGGCAATCTGAGCATCTATCGTTCTCCGATCAGCTACACGGACAACGCGCAGACGCCGGACTACGTGAGCATGCTGGAGACGGACGGGCCGTATCAGGGCAAGCCGTATCGCGGCTGGATGGGGAACGGCTGCTCGCTGCTGGGCACGGATATGCGCATCGCGGAGCGCGCGGCATCCGGTGCGTCGCTCAGTGCGGCGCAGCAGCTGTATGCGACGTGGAGCCATAGCGTTCTTCGTCTGACGTGGAGCGGCGCGGACTGGACGCGCGACGGCGATTTGTTCGTGTATCTGGACACGGTCCCGGATGAAATGCCGGGCGGCGCGTACGTGCGGCACGGCAGCAACGTGGCCCATGACCCGTATTCGGCGACGATGACTTCTACGCTGATGCTGCTGCCTGTAGATGAATTTGCGACGCTATCCAGTGGAAGCCGACCACGTCTCAATCGAATGAACGCGGATGTACTCCTGTGGGTCGAGGACAACGACACGGTGCACCTGTTGCGCTGGAGCGATGCGGATCAGAAGTGGAAGGAAGAGCCGTTGCCCGCGGGGGCGTTCGAATTCGATTCGAAGGGCGGTGACTCGCTGACGGAATTCTCGTTGCCGTTTACGCTGCTGGGCAACAGCGTGGCCGTCGGCAGCCGTGTCGATGTCGTGGCGTTCGCTTCGGATGACGGAGCACTGCGTACGTGGGCGGCGCTGCCAGCCGCAAATCCAGTGACTGCGGCGCGGGTGGTCGCGAATGCGCCTGCGAGCGACGAGCCGCTGGAATATATGTTGACAGATCGGTATTCGCTCAGCCTGGCCGATGGTGATTGTCGTACGGTGGAGAAACTTGCTCGTCTCGGTCTGAGTGCGGATCCGGGTGGAGTTGTTTTGGCTTCGCAGCAAGATGAGATGCGCCTGATCGTGCCGCGGCTTTCGGTACAGCCACTTGCGTATTCGGGTGTGTTCACGAGTGACCAGAGTGCAGCTGGTGTGGTGTTGTCTACCATCGGCGCAGCGCACCGCAGCTGGCTGATCGGCACATATTGTCCGGCGAATCGATACGCGTTGGCCTGCCAGGCCACGGAGCGGGAAGTAAGCAGTGACGAGCGGCTGAGCACGGTGCGCGACGTCGAATATCCGGCGCTGCTGATCGGGCAGCGCGTGACATATACCGTGCATTACGTGAATGAGCTCGCGGAGATGAAGCCGTATACGGTGCTGCTGAACAGCGTCGGCACTTCTGGTGCGGGCACGGTGCGGTGGGATGCACAGAATTGGGCGTACGGCTGCACAAACTGGCTGAACGTGGCGCTGCCGCCGCAGTCGGAGGGCGAGCTGACGTATACGGGCGTGGTGATCCGGCCGACGTCGCGCGTGATGGTGAACTTCTCGCCGCCACAACGTGTGCAGCCAGGCTGCAGCACGGTGCCTGCAACAAGCGTCGAGGCATACGATCAGCTGGCGGCGTACTATGACGAAGACCGGGCGGCGCCGAGCTATGTGTCGATCGATGCGCCGGAGTCGCAGATCAGCCCGGGGCTGTCGCTGTTCTACGGCGCGGTGGTGGACAAGTCGCCGGTGCCGACGGTGACGCTGGAGTATGTGGTCGGCACGGGCGGGACGAACAGCGTGGTGTGCGGCGGGGACTCGGAGCCGAGCGACGGGGTGTGGGCGTGCGTGATCGACGTCGGCGCGGCGGCGGACGGGGCGGACGTGAAGGTGCGCGTGCGCGCGACGGACGCGTTCGGCAACGTGAGCGCGTTCAGCGCGTGGAAGAAGTACAAGGTGGACGCGGCGGAGCCGGTGCTGACGCCGCAGTCGCAGACGCAGACGAGCAGCGGAAGCGGCTCGGGGCTGACGATCGGCGGGGTAGTCACGGACAACGGGTCGATCTCGGGGATCCAGGTGTGCAACCGGACGACGGGGGTGTGCACGAACATCACGATCGTGTTCACGACGAGCGAAGCGCAGCCGACGAATTACGTGATCGAGGCGG
>JBIIIA010000257.1:0-5073 GCA_044235195.1 Thermoflexales bacterium | reverse complement strand
GGGGCGAATCGTTCAGCCGGCAGAGAGATCCCTCCGCTTTGCCACGTACGCCCGGAGATCGGTACGTTCAAGCCGGCAAAGCGTTCGGGATGACGGTCCGAGGGACGTACCACCCTGTCCGCGATTGTCGTTCCCTCTCCCGGAGCGTCATCCCGAACGTCTTGCCCCGTCCGTGCAGACGTTGCCACGAACGAGCCAGGGCAAGACGGAGGGATCTCTCTTCGTGTGGCATCGTCGATGATTCGAAATTTTGCCCCTTTTGGCGGATGCACCCGGCCGCACGTCGTCCGTCGCCTATCCCCGCGCCGCCGTGCGCTTTAGCCGCAGCGAATTGCCCACCACGAACAACGAGCTGAACGCCATCGCGCCGGCCGCCAGAATCGGCCCGTACTGCTGAAACAGTCCGATCGCCGCAACCGGAATCAGGATCACGTTGTAGAAAAACGCCCAGAACAAATTCTGGCGAATCGCACGCACCACCGTGCGCGCCAGTCGAATCGCCGCCGGCACGTGCGCCGGGTCGCCGCCGATCAGCGTCACGTCGGCCGCCTCGATCGCCACGTCGGTTCCGGTGCCGATCGCCATGCCGACGTCCGCCTGCGCCAGCGCCGGCGCGTCGTTGATGCCGTCGCCGATCATCGCCACCGCCCCGCCCTGCGCGTTCGCCTGCAGCCGCTGCACCACCGCCGCCTTTTCGCCGGGCAGCACATCGGCGATCACTTCGTCGATGCCGATCGCCCCGGCCACCGCCTGCGCCGCACGCGCATTGTCGCCCGTCAGCAGCACCGTGCGCACGCCGGACTCGCGCAGCGCCGCGATCGCCCCCGCGCTGGTGCGCTTCGGCGGGTCCGACAGGCCGATCAACCCGCGCAGTTCTCCGTCGACGGACGCCAGCATGACCGTGCGCCCGGATTCCGCCAGCGACTGCAAATGCGCCTGCGCCGCCTCGCCGATCTCCGTCGACTGCTGCTGCATCAGCCGCAGGTTTCCCACAGCGACCAGCCGGCCATCGACTTCAGCGACGATGCCCTTGCCCGGGGCCGCCGTAAACCGCGCGGCCGACGACGCCGCCACGCCGCGCTTCTCCGCCTCGCGCACGATCGCCTGCGCCAGCGGATGTTCGCTCGATCGCTCGGCGCCGGCCACCAGCGCCAGCAGCGACGACTCGCTCTCGTCCCCCAGCGTGATGACTTCGGTCACCGTCGGACGACCTTCGGTCACCGTGCCGGTCTTGTCCATCACGACGATGCGCACCGCGGCGGCGCGCTCGAGCGCCGCGCTGGTCTTGAACAATATGCCGCGCTGCGCTCCCATGCCCATGCCGACCATGATCGCCGTCGGCGTCGCCAATCCCAGCGCGCACGGGCAGGCGATCACCAGCACGGCAACAGCGTTGATCAGCGCCGTCTCGAACGGCGCGCGCCCAAGAAATATCCATGCCGCGAAGGTGAACACCGCGATGACGATCACCACCGGCACGAACACCGCCGAGACGCGATCCGCCAGCGCCTGGATCGGTGCCCGGCTGCCCTGCGCCTGCTCCACCATGCGCACGATGCGCGCCAGCGCCGTGTCACGCCCGATCGCCACCGCCTCGTACGTCAGCGCTCCTTCGCGATTCACCGTCCCGCCGGAGACGCGATCACCCGGCTTCTTGTCGACGGGCGCGCTCTCGCCGGTCAGCATGCTCTCGTCGACGGCGCTGTGGCCGGAGACGACGATGCCGTCGACGGCGATGCGCTCACCCGGCCGCACGATCAGCACGTCGCCGATGGCAATCGCATCGGCGACGATTTCTTCTTCGCGGCCGTCGCGCAGCACGCGCGCAGTCTTCGGGGTCAAATCCAGCAGTGCGCGAATCGCCGCTCCGGTGCGGCCCTTCGCCCGCGCCTCGAGATACTTGCCCGCCGAGATCAGCGCCAGAATCACCGCCGCCGTCTCGAAGTAGACGTGGCCGTCGTACACGCCGAACAGAATCAGCACCGACCACACGAATGCCGTGCCGCTGCCCAGCGCCACCAGCACGTCCATATTGGCCATGCCGTTGCGCAGCGCTTTCACGCCGTGCACGAAAAACGGCGCGCCGGTGTAGACCATCACCGGCAGCGTCAGCGCGAAGAGCAGCCAGTTCACGGCGACGTGCGCAAACGGCATGGCGTGATTCATCGAGGCGTCCATCGGCGCGAAGTCCGGGCCGAACAGCACCGCCAGCAGACCGAAGTCGCGGCTCATGCTGATGACGAACGCCGGCACGGCGAAGGCGAGGCCGAAGATCAGGCGACGGCGGCGATCCGCCGCCTCCTGCTCGCGCGCCGCCTGGTGCGCATCCTCGGCCGCCGCGCGATCGGCGCCAGCCATCGCGCTCGGCACGTCGTAGCCGGCTTTTCGAATTGCCGCCACCATCTCGCGCACGCTGACGAGCCCGGGCACGTAAGTAACCGCCGCTCGTTCACTGGCGTAATTCACTGCGGCATCCACGACGCCGGGCAGCCTGCGCAGCGTACGCTCGATCGTGCGCGCGCAGTTGGCGCACGTCATGCCCAGCAGCGGAAGGTCGACCTGCGCCGACGCCACGTCGTAGCCGAGCGCACGCACGCGTTCGATCAGCGCCGCCGGCGTCGCCACGCTCGGATCGAATTCGACCTGCGCGCGTTCGCTGGCGTAGTTGACGGCCGCGTTCTGCACTCCCGCTGTGCGCTTCAGCCCGCGCTCGATCGTGCGCGCGCAGTTCGCGCACGTCATTCCGGTGACAGGCAGTTCGATCGTGTTCACGGCTGCAGCAGTTCCTGCGGCGGATATTCGATCTCGATCAGTGCTGCTCGAATCTTCTCCCACGTCGCCGGATCCGCCCACGTCACGGTGACGGTCTTCGTCTTCGCATCCGCCTGCACCGACTGCACGCCGGCCAGCTCGATCAGTTCGTTGTTGATGCTGCGCACGCAGTGGTCGCAGCTGATCGCCGGAACGATGAATGTCTTGTTCATGGTGTCTCCTGAGTTCACGCTTTTTTCTTCTTCGCCGAATGAGCGAACACGGTCATCAGCTCGCCGAGGACGCGCTGACGCTCGGCGACGTCTTCGCCCTGCAGCGCCGTCGTCACGCAGCTGTTGAGATGGTTCTCGAGCACGCCGATGGTGAATTTCTCCAGCGCCGACTGCACGGCCTGTGCCTGCGCAATCACATCGATGCAGTAGGCATCGGCTTCGATCATCTTCTGGATGCCGCGAATATGGCCTTCGATGATCTTCAGACGCCGCAGCTGCTCGCTCTTTTCATGCCCATTCGACATGGGTGAAAGTATACCCCCCCGGGGGGAGGGGGGGGTGACAAGAGTGCATCCGCTGTTTGGGGCGAGTCTGCTCACGCCTCACCCCCTACCCCCTCCCCCTCGATTTCGCTTCCGTTTTTGTTGAGAAAATGCCTATAAGCGCGCGAAATCTCGGCGGAGAGGGGGAAATAGCCGCCACGCTCCCCCTCTTCGCCGAAATTTCGCGTCGCCGGCCAAAGCGTTGCTCGATCAGAGTCGAAGCGAAATTGAGGGGGAGAGGAGGCAGGGGGTGAGGCGTGAGCAAGCCCTGTCCGCGATTGTCGTTCCCTCTCCCGGAGCGTCATCCCGAACGTCTTGCCCCGCATACACGCATTTCGCCACCGGAGAATTGGGGCAAGACGGAGGGATTTCTCTTCGTGCGGTGCCGAGACTCGCACGTACTATGATTCGCCGGGCCGTTGCCCGTCTCTCAGCGCAGCATCCCGTACGCCGGCAGCGTCAGGAACTCGCCGAACTCGTCGGCCAGCACCAGCGAATCGACGAGCGTGCGCGCCTCGGCAAAGCGTCCGCGTGCGAACGCCTCTGCACCGATCGCCGCCGCGATCTTCGCCTGCTCTTCGTCTGCCAGCTGCATGTACAGCTCGGCCGTCACCTTGCGGCCGTCGTCGAGCACGCCGCGCGGGCTGCGGATCCACTGCCAGATCTGCGCGCGCGAAATCTCCGCCGTCGCCGCATCTTCCATCAGGTTGAAAAGTGCCACGGCGCCGTTGCCGCGCAGCCACGCTTCCATGTACTGCAGCGCCACGCTGATGTTGTTGCGCAGCCCGGCATCGGTGATCTTTCCACCGGGCACGACAAAGTCGATCAGCTGATCACCCTCGACGTGCACGTCCTCGCGCAGGCGCTCCTTCTGGTGCGGCTTCTCACCGAGCTTCGCATCGAAGACCGCCTTCGCCACCGGCACCAGGTCCGGGTGCGCCACCCACGTGCCGTCGAAGCCGTCGTTGCTCTCGCGCAGCTTGTCCTCGCGCACCTTCGTCAGCGCGGCTTCGTTCACCACCGGATCGCGTCGGTTCGGAATGAACGCCGCCATGCCGCCGATCGCATGCGCGCCGCGCTTGTGGCAGGTGCGCACCAGCAGCTCGGTGTACGCGCGCATGAACGGCGCCGTCATCGTCACCTGCACGCGATCGGGCAACAGCATGTCGTGCCGGCGAAACTTCTTGATCGTGCTGAAGATGTAGTCCCAGCGGCCGGCGTTGAGCGCCACGATGTGCTCGCGCAGCGCGTGCAGAATCTCGTCCATCTCGAATGCAGCGAGAATCGTCTCGATCAGCACAGTGCACTTGATCGTGCCGCGCGTCAGGCCGAGATCGTCTTCGGCCGCGTCCATCACGTCGCTCCAAAGCTGCGCCTCGCGGTGACTCTCCAGCTTCGGCAGGTAAAAGTACGGGCCGCTCCCCTTGGCCAGCAGGCGGCGCGCGTTGTGAAAAACATACAGCCCGAAGTCGAACAGCGAAGCAGACACAGGCGCGCCGTCGAGCGACACATGCTTCTCGACGAGGTGCCAGCCGCGCGCGCGCACAAGCAGCGTCGCCGTCTTTTCGTTCAACGCATAGCGCTTGCCCTCGGGGGACGTGAAATCGACCTTGCGATCGATCGCGTCGCGCAGGTTGATCTGGCCCTGCACCATATTGCTGAACGTCGGCGCGTTCGAATCCTCGAAGTCGGCCATGAACATGTCGGCGCCGGAATTCAGCGCGTTCACCAGCATCTTGCGCTCGGTCGGCCCGGTGATTTCCACG
>JBIIIA010000028.1:0-15887 GCA_044235195.1 Thermoflexales bacterium | reverse complement strand
GCTGCCGGTCGAGTCCGATGAAATCGTGTACCTGCGCGGCGTGCAGGCGTATGCCGCCGGATTCCGCAGCGGCGATCCATCCGTCTTGTTTCGCGACGAGACGCCGGAGAATCCGCCGCTGATGAAGTACCTGTTCGGCGCAGCGCTGGCGATGCAGGAGGCGGCGACCGGGACGAACAGCGCGGCCGTCGGCGATGCGGCGGACGCAGCAGCTCTCCGAACGACGCGCGCGCTGTCCGCGGTGTTCAGCGCGGTCGCCGTGTTCGTGCTCGCGCTGGCGTCGCCGGCCGCCGGCGCGCTGCTGGCGCTGCATTCGCTTCACGTGCGCTATGCATCCGCAGCGATGCTCGAAGCGCTGCCCTTCGCGGCTTCGCTGATCTGCGTGCTCGCCTACACACGCTCGCGCTTCGTGTGGAATCGTTGGACGGTGCTGTCGGCGATCGCGCTCGGGGCTGCGGCCGCCTCGAAGTATCTCTACTGCATCGTCGCCATTGCGATCCTGTGCGATCATGCGATCGACATCGTCACACGACGCAATCGCACGACGGCGGGAATCGCGCGGCGCTGGTGGACGCCCGTCGCGTGGGGGGCGCTGTCGCTGGTCGTTTTTCTATTGCTGAATCCCTACCTCTGGCCGGATCCATTCGGACGACTGCTCGCTTCGCTGCAGTTCCACGGCGCCAACGCCGGGTCGGCAGTGAACAACACGCGCTACGTAGCGTGGCAGCCGCTGCTCTGGCTGACGTCGAACGCGACGCTGCGCACGAGCATGCTGCCCGCGATCATCGAACCGCTGACGGCAGCAGCGGCGATTTTCGGCGTGCCGGCCCTGTGGCGCCGGCAGCGCGTGCACGCACTGTGGATCGCGCTGGGCATCGTGTTCCTGCTGCTCTACGCGAATAAATGGCCACAGTACGCGCTGGTGGTGCTGGCGCCGCTGTGCATCGCGGCAGCAGCGTTCTTCGAAGAAGCGTTGCGGGCCGCTCGCTCGTTCGACGCTCGTCGCCGACCACGCATCGTCGCGGTCGCTGCCGTGTTCGCCGTCGTGCTGAGCGGGTGCGCGTGGCTCGGTCACAACTGGCACCAGGGCGACCCGGCCTTTCGCAGCATCGTGCAAGAAGCGACGACGCGCATGCGCGACGACGAAGTGCTGTTGTTCGTCCCGGCCAATCCGTACGTCGAGCCCGCCGTCGCCGCTCTCCACCGGCCGTTCGGCATCGGCGATCCGATCGTGAGCTGGGACTGGAGCAGCGCGCGTCGCCTTTCGGCGAATCAGACCGCCTTCGATTTTCATACGGCGAATTCATGGCTGAGCGAGGTCGCGCAGCACCGCATGGGCGTGTGGCTGATCACCTACCAGCCAGTGCTGGGCGATCCATCGGATTCGGTGCGCGCGCTGCTGCAGCGCAAGGCGCACGCGCTGGCCGTCGGATGGCAGCACGATGAAGAACGCACGTACTCACTGACCTACTTTCGCTTCGACGATCCGTTCACTGCCATCACGAGCACGCAGGAATTCGACGCAGCGCGCATCGAGGGATCCTACGGTCGCGAGGTCGGAATTCGCAGCGCCGGATGCGCCCAGATGAATCCGTCGTCCGCCGGCGGCCTGCTGGAAGTCGCTTGCCTGTGGCGCGTCGCAGCGCAAAGCAGCGCGCCGTGGAACACGCAAGTGTCGCTGCGGTTGTTCGACGCGCATGGGAAGCAAGTGCTGCAGAGCGATCAAATGATCGCGCGCAGCGGACTGCCGACGGTGCGCTTCGACGGGACGATCTTCGCCAGCTACTTCCTTCCGCTGCCCGAATCTCTGGCGCCGGGCCGCTATTCACTGCGCGTGTTTCCGTACGGCGCCGATGCCGAATATTCCCCCGCGGTAAATGCCGACATCGAGGCAGGAAAGTAAGAACGCATAGTGCGCCATTCCAGGCCCGCAGACGGCAGACGATAGAGAATAGGCATCCATGATCGATCTCGAACTGCACTGCCATACGCGTTACAGCCCCGACAGCCTGGTGCGCCTGCCCGATTTGATCGAGCGCGCGCGCGAAGTGGGCCTGACGAAGCTGGCGATCACCGACCACAGCGAAATCGAAGGCGCGCTGCTGGCGCACGAGATGGCGCCGGATTTGATCATCGTCGGCGAAGAGGCGATGACCGATCAGGGAGAAATCCTGTGCTACTACATCACCGAGCTGATTCCGCGCGGGCTGCCGCTGCAGGAGGCGATCGACATGGTGCACGCGCAGGGCGGCATCTGCGGGCCGTCGCATCCGCTCGATCCGCGGCGCTACGGCGTGGGCGTGGACAATTTGTTGAACTATGCGTCGCAGTTCGACTTCGTCGAAGTGTTCAACGCGCGCACGCGCGACCACACGAAGAACGAGATGACGCAGCAGATCACGACGAACCTGGGGCGGCCGATGATCTGCTGCAGCGACGCGCACACGCTGCAGGAGGTGGGCATCAGCCGCACGCGCTTCGTCGAAGACGTGACGTGCGCGGCCGAATTTCTGCGCGAGCTGCAGCGCGCCGAGATCATCTCGCACTACAGTTCGCCGATGACCAGCGCCGGTTCGCTGCTGGCGACGATCGCGCACAAGATGGGACTGGATCGGCGCAAATAGCCTGCTCTACGCTGCCTTTCGCTTCCCCTTCGTAGCCGGCAGCGGCTGTTCCTTGCGCTCGAAGACTGGGCGCAGGAAGCGGCCGGTGTGCGACGTGGGGTGTGCGGCGATCTGCTCGGGCGTGCCGACGGCGACCACGCTGCCGCCGCGCATGCCGCCCTCGGGGCCCATGTCGATCAGCCAGTCGGCGACCTTGATGATGTCGAGGTGATGCTCGATGACGACGACGGTGTTGCCGTCGTCGACGAGGCGGTTGATCACCTGGATCAGCTTGTGCACGTCGGCGGCGTGCAGGCCGACGGACGGCTCGTCGAGCACGTAGATGGTGCGGCCGGTAGCGCGCTTGCTGAGCTCGCGGCTGAGCTTGACGCGCTGCGCTTCGCCGCCGGAGAGCGTCGTCGCCGGCTGGCCGAGCTTGACGTAGCCGAGGCCGACCTCGATGAGCGTCTCGAGTTTGCGCGCAATGGACGGGATGTCCTTGAAGAATTCGAGGCCCTCGGTGATGGTCATGTCCAGCACCTCGGCGATGTTCTTGCCCTTGTAGCGCACCTGCAGCGTTTCGCGGTTGAAGCGCGAGCCGTGGCAGGAATCGCAGGTGACGTAGATGTCCGGCATGAACTGCATCTGAATCTGCAGCACGCCCTGGCCTTCGCACGCCTCGCAGCGGCCGCCCTTCACGTTGAACGAAAATCGCCCGCTCTTGTAGCCGCGCGTTTTGCTCTCCGGCAGGTTGGCGAACAAGTCGCGCAGCGGCGTCCACAGGCCGGTGTACGTGGCCGGGTTCGAGCGCGGCGTGCGGCCGATCGGCTGCTGATCGATGTTGATGACCTTGTCGAGCGCGTCCAGCCCGGTGATTTCATCGAGAGCGCCCGAGCGATCGAGCGCGCCGTTGAGCTGATTGGCCAGCGACTTATAGAGGCACTCGACCACCAGCGAACTCTTGCCGCTGCCGCTGACGCCGGTGACGACGACGAGCTCGCCGAGCGGAATTTCGACGTCGACGCCCTTGAGGTTGTTCTCGCGCGCGTTCTTGATGACGATCGACTTGCCGTTGCCCGGGCGGCGCTGCGCCGGGACGGGGATCTGCCTGCGGCCGCTGAGGTACGCGCCGGTGAGCGAGACCTTGTGCTTCATGATCTCGGCCGGCGTGCCGACGGCGATGACCGAGCCGCCGTGCTCGCCGGCGCCGAGGCCCATGTCGATGATGTAGTCGGCCGCCTTCATCGTGTCGTCGTCGTGCTCGACGACGAGCACGGTGTTGCCCAGATCGCGCATGCGCGTGAGCGTGCGGATCAGCCGTTCCTGGTCGCGCTGGTGCAGGCCGATGCTGGGCTCGTCGAGCACGTAGAGCACGCCCATCAGCTGCGAGCCGACCTGCGTGGCCAGCCGGATGCGCTGGCTTTCGCCGCCGGAGAGCGTGGTGGCGCTGCGGGCGAGCGTGAGGTAATCGAGGCCGACGTCGACGAGGAAGCCGAGGCGGGCGCGAATTTCCTTGACGATCTGCGCGGCGATTTTCTTGTCGCGCTCGCTGAGCTGCACGGCCGGCTTGTGCGCGGCGTGTTCGTCGGCGTGAATGCCGAGCGAGTCGACCCAGGCCAGCGCGTCGCCGATGCTCATGTCAGCCACGTCGGCGATGCCGGCGCCGGCGATGCGCACGGCCAGCACTTCCGGCTTGAGGCGCTTGCCGCCGCACGTTTCGCAGGCGTGAAAAGTCATCAGCTCCTCGATGGCGTGCTTGATGTACTCGCTCGACGACTCGCGGTAGCGGCGCATGAGATTGGCGACCACGCCTTCGAACTGCACCTCGTAGCGGCGGCGTTCACCCTGCCGATTGACGTACGTAATCGGGATGCGATCGCCCTTGGCGCCGTGCAGCAGCACGTCGCGGTGGGCGGCCGAGAGCCTGCGCCACGGCACGTTCGTCGGAATGCGGTGCGCGGCGCACACGCCCTGCAGCACCTGGCGGCCCCAGCTTTCGTCGTCGTCGCTGTTCCAGCCGCTGGCGTTGATGGCCCCGTCCTCGAGCGACAGGTCGGGGTTGGGGACGACGCGCGCCGGGTCGATTTCGCGGCGCGCACCGAGGCCCTGGCACTCCGGGCAGGCGCCCTGCGGCGCATTAAAAGAGAACAGCTTCGGCTCGAGGTCGGGGTAGCTGATGCCGGTGGCCGGGTCGACCTTCTTTTCGGAGAAGAGCACATCGCGGAAAGTCGGCGCGGCGGGGGCGGCGTCCTCGCCATCGCCCGACGGGCGCGGCTGCGGCGGCTCCTGCACCATGGCGATCAGGAAGCCGTCGCCGAGCTTGAGCGCGGTCTCGACCGAGTCGGTCAGGCGCGTGTTGAACTGCGTGCGCTCGTCCCCGGCGGCGTCGGCGGGTGGGACGACGAGGCGATCGACGACGGCCTCGATGTCGTGCAGCTTGTAGCGATCGAGCTCGATCGATTCGGCGTCCTGTGCGACGTCGACGATTTTGCCGTCGACGCGCGCGCGCACGAAGCCCTGTTTGCGAATGTCCTCGAGCACGCTCTGGTGGTGGCCCTTCTTGTTGCGGATGAGCGGGGCGAGCACCTGCAGGCGCGTGCCGTGCGGCAGGGCGGCCAGCTGATCGACGATCATCTCGGCGCTCTGCGACTGCAGCGGCAGGCCGGTGACCGGCGAGTACTGCACGCCGATGCGGGCGAACATCAGGCGCAGGTAATCGTAGATTTCGGTGACCGTGCCGACCGTCGAGCGCGGGTTGTGGCTGGAGCCCTTCTGATCGATCGAGACGGCGGGGGAGAGCCCTTCGATCTGATCGACGTCGGGCTTCTCCATCTGGCCGAGGAACTGGCGAGCGTATGCCGACAGGCTCTCGACGTAGCGACGCTGGCCTTCGGCGAAGATCGTGTCGAAGGCCAGCGAGCTTTTGCCGCTGCCGCTGAGGCCGGTGATGACGACCAGCTTGTCGCGCGGAATTTCTACGCTGACGTTTTTAAGGTTGTGGACGCGCGCGCCGCGGACGACGATGTTTTCCTGGGGCATACGCGCGTCAATATAGCACGCATGTTCTGCGGGAGAGAGGAAAGAGGGGAGAGGAGTGAGGAAAGAGAGGGCCGCTGATGCAGTCCTCTCTTTTCTCACTCCTCTCCCCTCTTTCCTGCTTCATGCTTGCGCGTCGGGGAAGAAGTCGCGCTTGATGATCGACGACAGCCAGTCGACGATCACGCCGTAGCCCTTCTCGCCGGTTTCGGGGGCGGCGAGCAGCGGGTCGCCGATGTGGCCGTAGGGGGTGAGCGCCTTGTACGAGCGCACGCCGTAATAGACGCCGCCGCCGGTTTTCATCGATTCCGGGCTCTGAATTTTGCGCAGGTCCTCAGGCGCCAGGTGGAACGGCGTGCCGCGCTCCGGGTGCGTGAGCTCGGGATGCGTAACGAGCAGACGAGACGTTTCGCCCTCGCCGCCGTGGCTTTCGCCCTTCTTCGAGCGTTGAATCGTGTGATAGACCTTGCTGAGGGCGACCATCCAGTTCAGCACGACGGCGGTGGCGTCGGGCGTGGCATCCACGATGTTCTGCGCGGCGACCATCATCGAGGGCAGATTGCCGTCGTGGCCGTGCACGAGGACGAAATTGCGGAAGCCGCCCTTGTAGAGCGACATGCACACTTCCTGCGTGAGCGTGAGCAGCGTCGATGCGCTGATCGAGATCGTGCCGGGGAAGCCCATGTGGAACGACGAGGTGCCGAAGGGCATCGTCGGCCCGATGACGACCGGGCAGTTCTGCGTCGCCAGCCGGATAGCCGTGCGGCGGGCGATTTCGCGCGCCTCGTACACATCGGTCCCGAGCGGCAGGTGGGCGCCGTGATCTTCGATGGCGCCGAAGGGAATCAGGATCGTCTGTGTGCGCTTGAGCGCCTCCTGAATTTCCGGGCCGCTCATCTCCGGCAGCGTCGCCGGACCCTTCTGCACGTAAAGCACCTGATCGAGCATTTCCTGTTCCGTCATTTGGCTCCTGTCTTGTCTGAGAGTCGATCCGTACATTCTGGGCTGAGTCGCCATGTCCAGAATGTACGGATGAGCACGAAGACCGATACTATCCGAATTGTCTAATGTGTTGACAAACTGTCAAGACGCCGTTACCATACCGCGCACATGGAAAGGGCGGCCGAACGTCGGCCGTTGAACTGTAATGGAGTGGTGATGCCGAAAACACGAGCTCCCCGTGGCATGCACGACAACATGAACCACTCCACCGCCACGTCGCGGCGTAGTCAAAGGAACGTCGAACGCGCGCGTACGTTTCAGATCGCCGGCCAGCTGTCGTCGGCGCTCCATGATCTGCTCGGGTCGATGTGCGAAGTGGTGGTGCACGACTTCACCGACCTCGAGCATTCGATCGTGCACATTTCCGGCGACGTGACGAAGCGCGCCATCGGCGGAGCGGCGACCGACCTGATCCTCGAGTGCGTGCGCAGCGGGGCCACGCAGCGCGACCTGCACGGCTACCCGACGACGTTGTCGGGTGGGCGCATCATGAAAAGCAGCACGATTTTTCTGCGCGACGAGAAGAACCGCGCGATCGGCGCGCTGTGCGTCAACCTCGACGTGACGGATTTCGTGGCCTTTCGCAATCGGCTGAATTCCTTCGTGCAGACGACGGAAGGCGAGCGCACCAGCGAGACGCTCTCGGACAACCTCTTCGAAACCGTGCAGCAGGCGGTCGAGGAAACGCTGTATGAGACCGGGCACAGCCTGCATGCGATGACGCGCGAGGAGACGATCGACCTGGTGGCGCATCTCGAACAGAAGGGCTTGTTTCAGGTGAAGCGCGCGGTGCCGATCGTGGCGGACATGCTCGGGCTGAGCCGCGCCACGGTCTACAACTATCTGCGGGAAGGGCAGCGACGACGACGTGAGACGGCGGCGGCGCGGGGCGAACTTTTCGGAGCCGAATAAACATATGGACGAACGCAACGTGATTCTGACGGACAAGGCGCCGATTCCGAGCAGCGGATACAGCCAGGCGCTGAGCATCGGCGACCTGGTGGTGACGTCCGGCTATCTGGGCACGCACCCGGACGGCAGCGGCGTGGTCAAGGGCGGATTCGAGGCCGAAGTGCGGCAGGCGCTCGACAACATCTGTGCGGTGCTGGCCGAGGCCGGCTGCACCACGGCCGACGTCATCCGCGTCAACGTGTCGTTGACGGAGGTGTCGCGCTTCGCCGAGATGGACCGCATCTTCCGCGAGTACTTCTCCGCGCCGTACCCGACGCGCAACACGATCGGCGTGAAGGAACTGTGGGGCGGCGCGCAGGTGGGCTTCGACGTGTGGGCGATGCGGCGTGCAGGCTGAGCGGGGGAAAAGCGACGAGACGACATGAGCGCACTACTCGATGCCATCACCGACGACGAGCCGCTGACGCTGGCGCAGCAGCTGATTCGCATTCCTTCTTATTTGTGGAAGGAATCGAACGTCGCCCATTACATCGCCGACTGGTTTCGCGCGCGCGGCTTCGATTCCGTCGAGGTGCAGGCGGTGCCGCTGCGCGACGGCAGCGTGACGCATCAGACCATCGCCACGCTGAAGGGCGACGGCAGCGGCCCGAGCCTGATGCTGTGCGGCCACATCGACACCAGCGACTGGCAGGGGCGTCCGTTCCGCGAAGAAGAATGGACGCACGATCCGTTCGGCGGCGACATCGAAGGAGGCTATCTGTGGGGCCTCGGCGCGATCAACATGAAGGCCGGCGTGGCGGCGATCATGATCGCCGCGGACGCCGTGCGCCGCAGCGGCATGCGGCGCCGCGGCGACCTGATCGTGGCCTGCGTGGTGGCCGAGACCGGCGGCGGCGTCGGTGCGGTGCATCTCATCGAGAGCGGCCTGCGCCCGGACTACTGCATCGTCACCGAAGCCGGCAACCTCGACGTCGGCGTGATTTCGGCCGGCTACGTGCAGGGCAAAGTGCGCGTGCGCGGCGAGTTCAAGCATCGCGTGCCGTACGTGAACCCGATCGAGAAGATCACCAAAGTCGTCGCCGCGTTCGGGCCGTCGTATCAGCCGATCCCGCACGGGAGCTGGCTGCGCTTCACGCCGCACGATCTGCTGCCGGGATTTCCGCGCATGGCGGTGCGCAACATCGAGCACTTCCAGGACACCACGACGCTGAGCTTCGACCTGCGCATCATCCCCGGCATGACCGAGCAGAGCGTGCGCGAAGACATGCAGCGCCTGCTCGAGGGCATCGCGGCGAGCGACCCGGATTTTCATTTCGAGCTGGTGGTGCCGATGAGCGCGCAGCAGCCCAACATGCCGGCGCGCGAGGCGACGCCGATGGAATCGCCGCTCACGCAGGCGATGATCGACGCGCATCGGCGCGTGACGGGGGCGATGCCGGTGGTCGGCGCCGGACATCGCATCGGGGCGACGGCCGACACCTGCCACTTCAAGGGAGTGGGAATTACGTGCATCGAGTACGGGCCGGGCTTCATCCCGATCTGGCCGATGGTCGACGAACGCATCGAGACGGCGCAGGTGGTGACGGCGACGAAGGCGCTGGCGCTCACTGCGGAGACGATCCTGACGATTCAGAAATGAGCAAAATACTCGACATCTACACGCGCATGCTGCGCATTCGCCGCTTCGAAGAGCAGGTCGGCCTGCTGTTTTCGCAGGGGCAGCTGCCCGGCTTCGTACATTTGTACGTGGGCGAGGAAGCGGTCGGCGCCGGCGTATGCGCGGCGCTGCGCGACGACGACTACATCGTGAGCACGCACCGCGGGCACGGACACGTGATCGCCAAGGGCGGCGACTTCAACCGCATGATGGCCGAGCTGTTCGGCAAGGCCACCGGCTACTGCAAGGGCAAGGGCGGAAGCATGCACATCGCCGACTTCGGCATCGGCATGCTGGGCGCGTGCGGCATCGTGGGCGGCGGCATCCCGATGGCGGTGGGCGCCGGTCTGAGCGCGAAGTATCGCGGCAGCGACCAGGTGTCGGTGACGTTCTTCGGCGACGGCGCGAGCAACGAAGGGAGCTTCCACGAGTCGATCAACCTGGCGGCGGTGCAGAAGCTGCCGGTGTTGTTCGTGTGCGAGAACAACCAGTACGGCGAATTCACGCCGATGGAAAAGGCGACGGCGGTGCGGGACATCGCGCTGCGCGCGCAGGGCTACGGCATCCCCGGCGTGATCGTCGACGGAACGGATGCGAGCGCGGTGTACGACGTCGCCGTCGCGGCGGTGGCGCGCGCGCGCGCGGGCGAAGGGCCGACGCTGATCGAGGCCAAGACGCATCGCAAGGGCGGGCACGCCGAGGGCGAGAAGGCGTTCCTGGCGGGCGGCGTCTATCGATCCGAAGAAGAGATCGCCGAGATGATGCGCAAGGACCCGATCGAACGCATGCACAAGGTGCTGCTCGAGAGCGGCGCGGCCACGTCGAACGATCTCGAGGAACTCGATCAGTCGATCACACAGTCGGTCGTCGAGGCAGTGGCGTTCGCGCGCCGCAGCCCGGATCCGAAGCCGGAAGCGATTTACGAGGATACGTGGGTGTAACCATGGCGAAGAAAACATACGTCGCGGCGATCAAGGATGCGCTGGCCGAGGAGATGCGGCGCGATTCGACCGTGTTTCTGATGGGTGAGGACGTGCGGCTGGGCGTGTTCGCCGGCACGCGCGGCCTGCACGCCGAATTCGGCGATGCGCGCGTGATCGACACGCCGATCAGCGAACTGGCGGTGGCCGGCGCCGGCGTCGGCGCGGCGGTGACCGGGCTGCGTCCGGTGGTCGATCTGATGTTCGGCACGTTCCTGTATCTGGCGCTCGACCAGATCGTGCAGCAGGCGGCCAGCGCGCGCTACATGTTCGGCGGGCAGGCGACGGCGCCGATCGTGTACATGGTGCAGAACGGCGGCGGCATCAGCGCCGGCGCGCATCACTCGCAGGCGGTGCATCCGATTTTCATGAACGTGCCGCTGCTCAAGGTGGTCATGCCGAGCAACGCCGCGGATGCGAAGGGGCTGCTCAAGGCGGCTATTCGCGACGACAACCCGGTGATCTTCCTGAGCCCGCTGTCGGCGACCGGCTCGCGCGCCGACGTGCCGGACGGTGACCACATCGTGCCGCTCGGCCGCGGCGAGATCAAGCGCGCCGGCCGCGACGTGACGATCTGTGCGGCGGGGGCGATGGTGCAGAAGGCGCTGCAGGCGGCCGATGTGCTGGCGAAGGACGGCATCGAAGTCGAAGTGATCGACCCGCGCACGCTCAAGCCGTGGGACGAGGAGATGGTGCTCTCGAGCGTGGCGCGCACCGGGCGGTTCGTCGCCGTCGACGAGAGCAAGCCCATCTGCGGCGCGGCGAGCGAATGGACGGCCACCGTCGCCGAGAAGGCATTTTCGTTTTTGAAGTCGGCTCCGCAGCGCGTGAGCGGCAAGGACGTGGCGTCGCCGTTCAGCCCGGTGCTGGAATCGGCGGTGATCCCGAGCACGCAGGAAGTGATCGACGCCGTGCGGCGCACGATGTAGGAATTCGATTCAATGGCGAAGATACCTGTTTACATGCCGAAGTTCGGCATGACCATGACGACCGGCCTGATCACCGAGTGGATGTTCGCCGCCGGCGAGCGCGTGGAGAAAGGCAATGCGCTGGCGATCGTCGAGACCGAGAAGGTGCAGACCGAACTCGAGTCTCCGGCGAGCGGCGTGCTGACGGACGTGAAGTACGCCGACGGCGAAGAAGCGCCGGTCGGCGAGATCGTGGCATACATCGACGAAGACATGTAGTGCTGTGCGAGGTGGGGGAAGCCTCATCAACTAAGCCTCGCGGCCTCGATGCTGCTTCGGCTTGTTTGAATACTCTCGTTTTTGTTCGGAAAGACTGTTCGGAAAGAAGGAGAAGGAAATGACAACCAAGCAGAGTTCTAAGAAAGTCGTGACGCGCAGGATGTTCCTGCAGATTGCCGGAATGAGCGGCGTCGGCGCGGTGCTGGCGGCGTGCGCCCCGGCGGCGACGCCGGCCCCGACTGCGGCGCCGGCCGCCGAGCCGACGGCCGTGCCGACGCAGGCGCCGATCCCGACGCCGGAGAAGGTCGCCCCGACGGAAGCGCCGCCGCCGACCGAGGCGCCGAAGCCGACGGAAGCGCCGGCCGCCGCTGCCGAGAAGGTGCTGGTGTTCGGTGCCGAGGCGATCGGTGAATCGCTCGAGCCCGGTCTGTGGAACGGCTTCGGCTGCTCCAACGTGCTCGACAACATTTACGAGCGAATGACGCAGCCGGGCGACAAGTTTACCGATCCGGCCAAGCCGGCGCTGGCCGAATCGTGGGAAATCTCCGAGGACGGCAAGGTCTACACGTTCAAGATTCGCAAGGGCGTGAAGTTCCACGACGGCACCGAAGTGACGGCGACGGCGGTGGTGCGCAGCCTGAATCGCATGACCGACGACAAGGACAAGAGCTACGTCAAGGGCATGTACATGAACGCCGAGTACGGCATCGCGAACTGGGAGAAGTTCGAGAAGCTCGACGACGACACGGTGCAGCTGACGCTGAAGTCGCCCGATGCGGCGCAGCTCCATCGTCTGTTCCACCCGGCCGCGGCGATCATGAGCGAGAAGGCGATGGACGAGTTCGGCCCGAACGTCGGGTTGAACCCGGTCGGCGCCGGCCCGTTCAAGATGGATAAGTTCGTCCCCGGCCAGGAAGTGACGGTCTCGGCGTTCGACGATTACTACCAGGGCCGGCCGCAGGTCGACAAGATCGTCTTCCGCGGATATCCGGACGAGGCGGCGATGGTGGCGGCGGTGGAGTCGGGCGAGATCAACTTCGCGGCGTATCCGCCGTCGAGCGCGATCGGCCAGTTCCAGCAGAACGCCGAGCTCAAGGTGCAGGGCGGTGCGCCGCTGGTGAACCTGTTCCTCGGCCTGAACCGCCAGCAGAAGCCGATGGACAACATCAACGTGCGCCGCGCGATCAACTACGCGATCAATCGCCAGAACCTGATCGACGGCGCGCTCTACGGGCTGGGCGTGCTGCCGGCTTCGTTCGTCGGACCGGCCGAGTTCGCCTACGACGACGCCGGCCTCAAGGTGAGCGTGCACGATCCGGAGAAGGCCAAGGCGGCGCTGAAGGAATCCGGGTTGTCGGAGCCGGTCGAGATCGAGTTCAGCTACGAGAACAACCGCTTCTGGCCGCAGATGGCCGAGCTGATCAAGGCCGACCTCGAGGCGGTGGGCTTCAAGGTGACGCTCGACAAGCTGGATGCCAGCGCGTATCCGGCCAAGGTCGGCGCCGGCAAGACGCAGCTGAACATGGGCCAGCGCTCGCTGTGGGTGCCGGACCCGGACAACAAGGTGCGCCTGCTGCACAGCTCGCAGGGCAGCTCGCAGTTCGAGACGGGCGTGGCGAGCAGCGACATGGCGGCGAAGTACGACAAGCTGCTCGACGACGGTCGCAGTGAGACCGACCTCGAGAAGCGCAAGGCGATCTACAAGGAAATTCAGGATCTGATCCTGGAGGATCTGCCGTACGTGATGCTGGCGTACTACGAGAAGCCGTTCGTGGTGGCGAAGAACGTGGAAGTGCCGGACAACGCGGTGAACACCGAGCGCATCTTCCTGCGCGGTGTGAAGATCAACTGAGCGCGAGACGCCGGGACGCACAACGTCCCGGCGTCTTTTTTACGAAATGGCACGACTTCGACGAGACGTTCGCCGCTTCGTGCGCCGCTTTCGCATGGCGACGATCGGGGCAGTCTTCGTGGCGATGATGGCATTCGGCGCGGTGTTCGCTCCGCTGCTGACGCCGTACGATCCCACGCTGCCGCGCATCCCCGAGCGATTCCAGCGGCCGACCGCGGGGCACATCCTCGGCACCGACGACCTCGGACGAGACATTGCTGCGCGCATCCTGTACGGCGGGCGCACCACGCTGGCGGCCGGCCTGGCGTCGGTGGTCGTCGCAGCGCTGCTCGGCGGTGCGATCGGCGTGGTGGCGGGATATGCCGGCGGCCGCGTCGACAATCTGCTGATGCGGGCGATGGACGTGATCCTGAGCTTCCCGGCCATCCTGCTGTCGATCCTGATCGTGGCATCGCTCGGGGCGGGGATGATCAACCTGGTCGGCGCGATCGCGTTTTCGCTGACGCCGTCGTTCGCGCGCATCGTGCGTTCGATCGTGCTGGGGATCGTGACGCAGGACCACATCGTGGCGTCGCGCGCGCTCGGCGCGAGCGGAACGCACATCGTGCGCGCGCACATCGTGCCGAACACGCTGCCGCTGCTTCTGGTGCAGGCGACGGCCACGATAGCCGTGGCGATCAGCACCGGGGCGGCGCTGAATTACCTGGGGCTCGGCGTCGAGCCGCCGACGCCGGACTGGGGGCTGATGGTGAGCGAAGGGCAGAAACACGTGTTCAGCGCCGCCTACATTCCGCTGATCCCGGGCGTGTTCATCACGCTCACCGTGCTGAGCGTGAACTTCATCGGCGATGCGCTGCGCGACTTCCTGGATCCGATTTTCAAACGATGACATGCGGTGCATGAAGAGGAGCCGATCATGAAGTACGCACTGACGAGAATCCTCTGGCTGCCGATCGTGCTGTGGGCGGTGGCCACGCTCACGTTCGGCGTGCTGCGCCTGGTGCCGGGGAACGCCGCCGACGTCATCTTCACGCTGAACCTGCCGCAGGAGCAGGTCGAGCGATTCAAATCGCAGTGGGACTTGGACAAGCCGGTGTCGCAGCAGTACGTGGCATTTTTGTCGGACATCGTGCGCGGCGACCTGGGCACGTCGATGTCGTCCGCGGTGCCGATCACGCGGCTGATGTACGAACGCATCCCGCCGACGATCGAGCTGGCGGTGACGGCGATGGTATTGAGCGCACTCCTCGGCGTGAGCGCCGGGATGATTTCCGCGGTGACGCGCAGCCGTGCGCTCGATTTCGTGGTGCGATCGGGATCGATGCTGGGCATGTCGGTGCCGTGGTTCTGGATCGCGATTCTGCTGATCGTGGTGTTCGCCGTGCAGCTGCGCGTGCTGCCGGTGGGCGGCCGCATCGCGGGCGGCATGGACTACGAACGCATCACGAACTTCATGCTGATCGACATGCTCATCACGCGCAATTGGGAGGCGCTGGGCAGCCACCTGCGGCATTTGATCCTGCCGGCTACGGCGATCGGATTGACATCGGCCGGTTTCGTGACGCGCCTGACGCGTGCGGCGATGCTGGAGGTGATGAGCCGCGACTACGTGCGCGCGGCGCGGGCGAAGGGGCTGGCCGAGCGGGCCGTGGTGGTCCGCCATGCGCTGCGCAACGCGCTGCTGCCGGTGATGACGTTCCTCGGCCTGCAGTTCGGCGCGCTGCTGGGCGGCGCGGTGATCACCGAAGTGGTGTTCAGCTGGCCCGGCCTCGGGCGCATGCTGCTGGACGGCATCATGCGTCGCGATTACCCGGTGGTGCAGGCCACGGTGATCGTGGTGGCGTCCATCTATGTCGTCGTGAACCTCGTGGTCGACGTGCTCTATCACGTGGTGGATCCGCGGCTGCGTGGGCGATAGGAGTGCATCGTGAAGATGATCGACAAATTCGCGTGCGTGGCGGCCGGCGTGCCCGGCCATTCGTTTGCCGAGAAGTGCGTCGCGATCGCGCAGGCTGGCTGCGATGGCGTGGAGACGATCGTATTTCCGGACACGCGGCTGGAGCACTGGCAAGCCGACGTGCGGGCGGCAGCGGGCGGCGCCGGCATCACGATCGCGACGGTCATCCTCGGCGGGCTGGCGCTGCATCGGAACGGATGCGACGCGTACGTGGCCGAGGCGATGCAGGCGATCGCCGAGGTCGGCGCCGGCGTGCTGCTGACGCCGGAATACGCGTCGCAGGATCCGCTGCCGTTGTTTCCGCCGCATGCCGCGCCGCCGCCTGCCGAGCACGAGCGCGTGCGGGATGCCATGCGCGCGATCGGTGTGCAGGCGACGCGCCTGGGCTGCACGGTATACGTCGAACCGATCACGCATTTCGAGAGCCGCTTCTGCCGCTGCGTCGACGATGCGCTGGCGTTGTGCGAGGCGGCGGACAGTGCGCATGTCTCGGTCGTGCTCGACACGCACAACATGAACATCACCGAGGCGTCGATCGTCGGAAGCATACGGCGCGCGCGCGGCCGCATCGGGCACATGCATCTGGCGGACAACAACCGCATGCTGCCGGGATGCGGGCACATCGCGTTCGATGCGGTGCTGGCTGCGCTGTGCGACATCGAGTACGACGGCTGGCTGAGCTTCGAATGCGCTGCGCCGGG
>JBIIIA010000256.1:0-5109 GCA_044235195.1 Thermoflexales bacterium | reverse complement strand
AATCGAGAATCAGGCGCAGAGCGCCGCTGCGTTCGATGAACGGCAGCAACTCCTGCAGGCGTTGGAGTGCCAGGGCATCATCGCCGATCTGCCGAGCGTGCAGGATGCGCAGCAGGCGCACCTGCTGTGCGAGTAGATGGTTTGCGGTGGCAGTCAGTTTGTCTAGGAACGTATCCAAGTGCGCGGCGATGCTGGGATGGTCGCGCTGAGTGAGCACTGTGCCACCGAGGACAGCGCGGCGCATCGTATGGTACGTGTGATCGTCGAGTTCATCGAGTGACAGGCACAGCGATTCGACGGTCTGCCAGCAGTGTTCGAGATTGCCTGCGCGGAAGTCGCGCAGAATGCGGGGCCAGGCGATGTAGCCCAGGCTGCCGGCGAAATTATTAGCGAGAATCTGCGCCCATTGTTCGGCGTCGCGTCGAGGTTCGGCCGGGCGCTCTATTCCCTCTGCGACGTCGCACAAGGCGAGGTAGAGGGCAGCGATGTAGTCGTTGCCGTCGTCCTCCTGAATTTGGTGTCTGGTGTCGAGGATGGATTGCATCGCTTCGCGCGCTTCTGCGATGCGATTCAGGAGATAAAGGTGTTCGCCGCGCTGGCGAAGATCGTCTCGAAGGATGCGATGGCGCTGGCGGCTGTGGCTGTAGGCGAAGCCTTGCAGAAAATCCGAGTCGGCGAGTGCACCGCGCAGATCGCCGAATGTGCACTTCAGTACCGATTTGGCGAACATCATTTGAATGACGCCATAGTCGAAGTCGATGCGCTCGAAGATGTCCGCGGCAGACTGCAATTCGTGCGTGCGTGTGACGACATCGTCGGGATTGTGCGGAAGGAGCACGCGCATGAGGCGAAGATAGCCCGTGCCGAGGGAATCCCGGGGCGAGGCGAGTGCCTCGGCCTCGGCGAGGCAGCGAATGGCGTTGTCGCGGCGTTCGTGAAGCAGATGCTGGTAGCACTCGAGTACGGCGAGGTCGAGGAGCAGATCCTGGCGGGGAGTGCAGCGCAGCGCCGCCGCGGCGCGCGGCAGGGCGGCGTCGAGCTGCGGGACGGATTCAGAGAGGAAGGCAAGCCAGGCGGCGGCGAGGGCGAGGGGGGTGTGGGATTCGAGGAGGTCGGCGGGCAAGGCTTCGAGCCAGCGGCGGGCGGCGACGAGGTCGAAGCGCAGGAGAGCGCGATGCACGGCGGCGGCGATGTCGTCGGCGACGCAAGCGGGGGCGATGTCGGGCGAGAGGATGGCGAAGGCGGCGTCGACGTCGTCGCGGGCGAGGAGCCAGGCGGCGGCGCGGCGGCGCTGGGCGTGCTGCGGGCCGTGAGTGACGGCGACGCTGCGCAGGGCGTCGTGGAAGAGGGGGTGGAAGCGGAAGCGACGTTCGCCGGCGGCGTCGAATTCGGAGAGGAAGCCGACGGCAGCGGCGAGATCGAGGATCTGCTGCTGGCAGTCATCGACGGGCCAGTCCAGGACGGCGGCCATGAGGTCGGGGGTGATCCAGGGGAGCGGGGCGGCGGCGAGCGCGAAATCGCGCAGCGGGGCGGCGAGCTGAGTGAGGACGCGCGTTTCGAGGAAGTGGCGGATGGCGTTTTCGGCCGTGGGGGAAGAGAACGGCGCAACCGCCGATTGCGTATGGCCGGGCAGCGGGTGCAGGATGTCGTAGGAGAGGAGCTTGAGGCCGGTGACCCAGCCGCTGCAGCGCTGTTCGAGGTTGTCGAGCAGGGCGATGGGCTGCGTATCGAGGCCGATGAGCTGCGAAAACGCGACGAATTCGTCGTGGTCGAAAGCAAGATCGCGTTCGGTGAGCGTGAGGACGGCGTCTTCGAGGATGAGCTCGGTGATTTGGAGCGGAGGCGACGTGCGTGAAAGCAGGACGAGATGCAGCCGGTCGCTGCCGTGATCGAGGATCTGCTGTGTGAGGGCGTGCAGCGATGGATCGGAGAGCCAGTGGACGTCGTCGACGACCAGCACGATCGGGCGTGGCGCGGCGGCAAGTTCATGGCAAAGCGCGGCGACGGCCTGCGCGGGAGAGATCTCGCCGCTGCTGGCGGGGGCGACGATCGTCTGCAGGTTGGGAAGCGTCGGCTGCAGCGTTTCGATCAGGCTGCGCACGTAGCGCCCGGCGTCGATATCGGCGAAGAGGGACAGCCATGCGACCGCCGGGCGCTGGTCGTCGGGCAACTCGGCGAGTTGCTGAAGCCAGGCAGTGACGAGGCTGGTCTTGCCGTAGCCGGCGGGGGCGACGACGCGGACGAGACGCAATTCCTGCCAGCGTTGCAGCGCATCGAGCAAGCGACGGCGGAGGATGGTGCGGGGGTGTCGTTGGGAAATGGCGAGCATCGAAAGCTGGCGGGATTGTAATAAACGACGACGCAGCATCAGATACGTAATCGTCTTAGTACCGATTCAGTACATGAAACCGGCGGGATGCCGCTACCGTTGCCAATCATTCCGGAGGCGGATTTTCGTTCGATGCATCGAGCGGGGCGGCTTTCGGACTAATTCTGACTGACTGCAAAAGGCAACTGTATCGATCACCGGCCATGAAGATTTTGTATACGCTTCGAACGACGATTTTGCGTGCGCTGCTGTTTGCGTCTCTGACGACGGCAGTTTTCAGTGGGATGCGGCCGGCGCAGGCGGCGCCGGCCGCTGAGGTGACAGCCGCTCCGGCGCAGGATGCCGCGGCGCGTCCGGCGGCCGGCGTGCCGGAGATCGCTGCGGCCGCGGTGACGACGCCGTCGACCAGCGCCGGTCGGGATTTCTGGTTCGCGTTTCCGCCTTCGACGTTGTACAACGACCAGGCGCTGATCGTGTACGTGGCTGGGCGCACGGCGGCGACCGGGCGCATTTCGATTCGCGACAACACGTTTGCTCCGATCACGTTCACGGTTGCGCCGGGGCAGGTGACGAAGCTGGAGCTGCCGGGGACGCTGGTGAACAAAATGCATCCGGCGTCGGTGCCGCCGGGCGTGAGCGACAAAGGGATCCGCATCACAGCGACGGCCGATATTTCCGTCTATGGTCTGGACTATGAAGCGTATGACACGGATGCCTTCATGGCGATGCCGAGCCACGTGGCCGGCACGGAGTACGTCGTCGCCGGGTACCAGCCTACGCTTGCGGCAGGGCCGTCGCGGCTGATCGTGGTGGCGCAGGAGGACGGCACGCAGATCACCGCGACAATGCAGATGACGGATGCCTACGTGTGGGATGTTACGGCCGGAAACTGGCCAAACGCGTGGCCGTTGCAGATATACACGAGCACAGTCAGCGCCACGCCGGTGGTGACGACGGCCAGCCTGGACGCCGGGCAGGTGTTCGTCTATCTCGGCCGCAGAGATTTCGACTTGTCGGGCAGCGCGGTGCAGTCGAACAAGCCGGTGGTGGTGCTCGGCCACGTGGGCGGTGCGTATGTGCCGAGCTCGTTCGGATACGGCGATCAGCTGTTGGAAGTGATGCCGCCGGTGGCGACGTGGGGCAAGCGCTACGTCGGAGTGCCGTCTCCCGGCCGCAACTGGGGCGATACGTTTCGCATTTACGGATCGGAAGAGAACACGACGGTGCGCGTGAACGGCGGCGATCCGTGGAAGATCGGGCGCGGGCAATGGATCGAGTACCGCACCCAGGTGACGGACACGAAGTATTTCGTAGCCGACAAGCCGATCATGGTGCAGCAGTACCTCAACGGCGTCGAACTCGACAACATCCCCGGCGATCCGTCGATGCTGACGCTGGCGCCGCTGGGGCAGGGCATGTCCAGCTATGTGTTCACCACGCCCAAGGACAAGCCGCAGCCGCCGGGAGGCAACGCCGAATACACCAATACCGTGACCATATTGATGCCGGATGTGGCGGGTGCTGCGGTGTACGTGGACGGCGTGCGCGTCACGGAACTGATCAGCGTTTCGGACAGTGGGTTCCTGCGTGCGTCGGCATCGATCACGCCGGGCACGCATGTGGCGACGGCGACGGTGCCGTTCCAGCTGAATGTGATGGGGATGCGCACGGCAGAATCGTATGCATACCCGGCCGGATCGAGCTACGTGACGGCCGACAGCATCGATGTCGCCGTATCACCGGAGGGCGACTACCGGGTGCAGGACGGCGCGCGCTGCTTCACGGCGACAGCGACCTCGGGCGCGTCTCCGGCGGGCGACGTGCCTGCCTATTTCTTCGACGGCAACGGCAAGGTCATCACCGCCGGCGTGACCAGCGCCGCCGGTGAGTTTTCGGTCTGCTACACCGGCCAGCCCGGTGAGCGCGGGCTGGCGGCTCTGGTCGGGCCCTCGGAGACGACGGCGGATGTGTACTGGCTGAACGACGACGACACGCTGATGGATCTGCAGAGCTACCCGGCGGTGTTGACGCCGACGACGTTCGTGAGCTCGGTGCTGGCGTACACGGCGACGCTGGTTGATGCGTCGACGATGCTGACGCCGACGCTGTCGGATCCAAACGCGGCGTATACGATCACGTCGGCGCCGGGGGCGTGCACGCCGGCGACGGGCGGCGGGGTGATCACGCCGACGGCGCACGACTGTGCGCTGTCCCTGGGCTTCAACACGGTCACGATGACGGTGATGGCCGAGGACGGCGTGACGACGCGCGACTACGTGCTGCTGCTGGAGCGCGCCGCTTGCTTCACCGAATACACCGGCGACGGCGTGACGGACTTCATGAGCGGCGACGCCGCCGCCGTGCGCAACGCGGTGAATGCGGCGTCGGCCGAGGGCGTGGTGAAGATCGCCGGCACGTGCGCCGGCGTGGCCAATGCGCGGGTAGTCGGCATCACGAAGACGCTGACGCTGCGCGGCGGCTACACGACGACGAACTGGACGACGTCGAATCCGGCGGCCAACCCGACGGTGCTGGATGGCCAGCGGGCCGGGCGCGTGATCACGGCGACGGCGCCGATCACGATCGAGAACCTGACGGTGCAGAACGGCCAGGCGTCGGGCGGCAACGGCGGCGGGCTGTATGCGACCAGCGCGGCTCACATCGTCTCCAGCACCTTCCAGTTCAATGCTGCAGGGGCAGGCGGCGGCGCGGCCGTGGAAGCGGCGGCGACCGTGGTCGGCAGCCGGTTCATCTCGAATTCGGTGAGCGGGCGGGGTGCG
>JBIIIA010000255.1:0-5110 GCA_044235195.1 Thermoflexales bacterium | reverse complement strand
GGCTGGTCTGGGCGTGCCTCGGTGCGATGGGCCTGGCGCTGGCGGCGACCATCTCGCGCGGCGCGATGCTCGGCCTGCTGCTGGCTGCGGCGGTGCTCGGCGTGGTGCGCTATCCGCGGCTGCTCGTCCTCGGGGCGCTGACGGTGGCCGTCGTGCTCCTCCTGCCGCAGACGCGCGACCTCGTCGGCCATTTCGTCGATGGCTTTCTGGGCAACGACCTCGCCACGCAGATGCGCTTCGGCGAATACAAGGATGCGCTGCGGCTGATCGAGCGCTATCCGGTGCTCGGCGTCGGCTTCACCGGTTCACCGGACGTGGACCTGTACGTCGGCGTTTCATCGATGTATCTGTTGATCCTGCAGCAGATGGGCCTGCTGGGGCTGACGGCGTTCGTCGTGCTCGTGGCGGTGCTGGCCGTCGGCGCGGTGCGGGCGTGGCCGCAGGTGCGCGCGGCCGGCGACGAGCAGGCGACGGCGATCTTCCTCGGCGCGCATGCCGCCGTGCTCGGCGCGCTGTTCGCCGGAATCTTCGACCACTATTTTTTCAACATCGACTTTCATAACTCGGTCACGTGGATGTGCGCGCTGCTGTCGCTCGCTGCGGCCACGCAGTCTCGCCGAGCAGTCGTGCGATCGACCGGACATGTTCTGTGAATTCGTCCGCGGGATCGTTGACAAGCACTTTCCGCTTCTTATAATCCGTTGCGACTTGTTATGAAGCCTGCTGAATTCGAGTCGAATTTCTGTGGTCTTCGTGTAGTCCAAATGTGAGGCAATAATGTACGGATCGTCACAGCTTCAAAGTATGGCATTCGAATCGACATCGAAAGAGGAATGGGACATTCTCACGCTCGAGGGCGAAGAGGCATTGGATGCGTCCGAAATGATGCCCCCGCGGAGCGATGACGACGATGATTCGCTGGACGACGATGGCATCGAATCGCTCGAGGCCCTTGCCGACGAGGAAGACGAGGAAGAGGAAGACGAAGACGACGAGGACGACGACGAGGACTTCGAATTCGACCTTGACGACGAAGACGACGAGGACGACGAGGACGTCGCGCTTTGGGAAGACGACGACGAAGATGAAGACGACGAAGACGACGACGACGACGACGACGATCTGTAGTCGCCGGTCTTCGTCACGGCAGGAATCGTCCGATGATGCGGGCGATGTCGACGGCGGAGTCCGGTCGCGCCAGCGATTCGGATGAGTGGCGTGCGGCGGCCAGGTCTGCGGGCTGGGAGATCCATGCGCGCAGCTGGCGCAGCACGGCATTCGGGGTGGGGCACCAGGCGCCGGCGCCTTTGTCGACGACGTAGCGCACGTTGCCCTCCTCCTGTCCGGGCACGGCGTCGTAGAGCAGGATCGGCAGCCCGGCGATGAATGCTTCGCAGATGGTGCCCGGGCCGGCCTTGGTGATGATCAGGTCCGACGCCCCCATCAGCTCCGGCACGTTGTCGACGAACCCGAAGATGCGCATGTACGGCACGCGCGGGTTGACGAATTCCAGGTTTTCGCGCACGGTGCGATTGCGCCCGCATACGACGAGCAGCTGAATCGGCAGGCTGCTGAGAGCCAATTCGCGGGCTGTCACCTCGAGGCGGCCCATGCCGTCGCCGCCGCCCATCATCAGCACCGTGAGCCTGTCGTCCTGCAGGCCAAGTTTGCGGCGCAGCGCATCGCGCGATCCCATGCGTGTGCGGAAATCCGGCGGCACCGGCTGTCCCGTGACGCTGATTTTGTCGATGCGCACGAAGTTGCGAATCGCCTCCTCACGTGCTTCGTCCGTCGGCACGATGCAGTGATCGACCTCGGGCGTGTAGTGCAGCACGTGGCCGGAGACGAGATCGGTGACGACGTGGATATACCGTGAACGCATGCGGGCGGCGGCGATGGCGAACGGCACGGCGTGGTTGAAGATCGGGTGACACGAGACGTATACGTCCGCCGGGTGATCGTGCAGCATTTCCTCGGCGGCCTTCTCGCCGATCGGTTCGAGCACGTTGCGCAGCGCGATCACCCGGCGCCGCTTGTTGCTGGCGTGAAATCCGAGCGCGTACAGCGTGCGCGCGTAGTTGACCCAGATCGGGTAGCCGTCCGTGAGGGGGCGAAACGCCGACGGTGCGTAATCGAGCCCGTTGACGAGCTCGGTCTCCACGGCATTGCCGAACACCATGCGCAGGCCCTTCTGAATCGACTGCGCGGCGCTGCGATGTCCGCCGCCTGTGTCTCCGTAGAGAAGTGCGATGCGAGTCACTATGTTGTGCTCCCTTCCGCTCGACGCAGCACGCGGTCGAGCCGGCGCTCGAATTCCCGTCGCGAGAGCAGCACGCGCCGCTCGCAGCCGCGACAACGCAGGCCGATGTCGGCGCCGAGCCGCACCACGACCCAGTCGTGGCTGCCGCACGGATGCGGCTTGCGCAGCCGCACCTCGTCGCCGAGCGAGAGCGGGGTGAGCGTGATCGGCGTCATGACGAAGGAAATTGTAACTACCTCGTCGCCCGGCCCGTATAATCCGCCCTCTATGGGAGGACCGCTTGTTACCCTGATCGACGCGCTGCGAGACGGCAATGTCGCCGGCATGATTGCCAGCCTCATCTCGATCGTCGTGATTCTGCTGATCGCCTTTCCCTTGCACGAGCTGGCCCACGCTTTGGCCGCCGACTACTTCGGTGATCGCACGCCGCGCTACGCCGGGCGCATCACCCTGAATCCCTTCAAGCACCTCAGCCTGCTCGGCTCGGTTCTCTTTCTCATTTTCGGATTCGGCTGGGCGACGACGCCGATCAATCCGATGAACTTTCGCGGCGATTACCGCACCAAGCACGCGCTGGTGGCCCTGGCCGGGCCGGCTATGAACATCGTCATCGCCGTCGTCTTCGCCGTCCTGTACCGCGTTCTGTCCGCAGGCACGGCGGAGGGCATGGCGGCTGCCATCTTCCTGCAGGTGTGCTTCTACTCCGTCGTCACCAACGTGTTTCTGGCGTTTTTCAACCTGATCCCGATCCCTCCGCTCGACGGCGGCACTGTGCTGACGTCGTTCGCCAGCGACGGCCTGCGCGCGATGATCATGCAGTTCGGCCAGTACGGCTTCATCCTGCTCATGGTGCTGTCGTATCTGGGCGTGTTGAGCCTGCTCGTGACGCGGCCGGCCATAGAATTCTCGCGCCTGCTCCTCGGTAACTGACACATGGCATCTACACGCATCACCCTCGTCGGCTGTGGGCCGACCGGCATTCTTCTCGGACTGGCGATCAAGGCCGCCGACAAGTCCATCGAGATCATTGCGCACGACCGTGAACGCTCCGAGGCGCGCGATGCGATTCGCCTGAAGGCGGCCGACCGCGAGGAATGGAACCTGCCGAAGGCGTGTACGGGCGCCGCGCTCGTGCTGGTGACGGCGCCGCCCGATCAGGCCGAGCTGACGCTCGAAGCGATCGGGCCGGTGTTGACGCCGGGCGCGACGGTGTGCGTGGTCGGCGGCTCCAACGTGGCGCTGCAGGCGCTGGCTGCGAAGCACCTGCCGGAGTCGATCGGCTTCGTCAGCAGCTCGCTGGTGCTGCATCCGGCCCTGGCCGACGCGCCGATGGGGCCGGAGCGGCTCAAGGGCGCGATGTGGTCGCTCGTCGGGCGCGGCACGCCCGAGCAGCTGGGCGGCTTCGCCGGCTTCGTCGAATCGCTCGGCGCGCGGCCGCTGTTCGTCGATCCGCTCGAGCGCGACGGCATGGCCATCGCCGTCGATGTGCTGCCGCAGGCGCTGGCGGGCATCCTGATGGCCACGGTGTCGAAGGACATCGCGTGGCGCGAACGCATGTGGGCGGCCGGCGCCGATTTCGGCGCGGCGACCGCGTCGGCCGTCGGCGCGCCGGCCCTCGTGGAGGCCATGCTCACCGACAAAGCGACGACCGTGCACTGGCTCAACGAACTGATGCGCGAATGCATGGCGCTGCGCGACGAGATCGCCGCCGGCGACGGCGACGCCGCGCGCGCGCGGCTGGCGCAGGCGGCCGAGCAGCGCGAGAAGTGGTTCGCCGAGTGGCGCAAGGGCCGCGAGTCGGGCGCGCCGCCCGTCGACCAGCAGCAGGGCGGCCGCTCGATCATGGGCCTGTTTCTCGGCCAGCGCATGGCCGACATGCTCAGTCGCAAACCCAGGGATGGCAAGTGAGCGACAGTTCGGCTCGTCCGCTGCGAATTCTGAGCCTGGCGCCGACGTCGTTCTTCAACGACTACGGCTGCCATGTGCGCATCCTCGAGGAAGTGCGCGCGCTGCAGGCGCTCGGCCACGACGTCACCGTGGTCACCTATCATAAGGGCCACGACGTGCCCGGCGTGCGCATCGTGCGCACGGCCCCGACGCCGTGGCGGGCGAACTACGAAGTCGGCTCGTCGCGCCACAAATTCATTTTCGACCTGCTGCTCGGCCTCACGCTGCTCCAGGTGCTGGCCGCCGCCGCGCGGTGCGGCGAACGCTACGACGTCGTGCACGGCCATTTGCACGAAGGCGCGCTGATCGGCGGCGTCATCGGGCGGCTGTTCGGCCTGCCGGTGTGCTTCGATTTTCAGGGCAGCCTGACCGACGAGATGATCATGCATCGCTTCATCCGGTCGGGCAGCATCGCCCACGAAATTTTTCGGCGGCTCGAACGCATCATCGAACGGCTGCCGCACGCCGTCGTCACCAGCACCGCCCACGCCGCGGAGAAGCTGCGCGCCGAGCTGCCGGCGGATGTGCGCGTGCAGGCGCTGCCCGACGGCGTCGATCTGGACGGCAGGCTGAACCTGGTCGTCGATCCCGGCGAGCGGGCGGCCCGACGGGCGGCGCTGGGCGTCGGGCCCGACGACGTGCTGGTGGTGTATCTCGGCCTGCTGGCGCCGCACCAGGGAATCGGCAACCTGATCGAAGCGGCCGTCGCGTCGCGCGGCCATGCGCATGTGCGCTGGCTGGTGATGGGCTACCCGCAGGAGGAACTGTGGCGCGCGGCGGCCGTGCAGGCGGGCGTGGCCGATCGCATGATCTTCACCGGGCGCGTGCCCTACGACCAGATGCCGCTGATGCTGGCGCTGGGCGACATCGCGGCGGCGCCGAAATTGTCGCTGAGCGAGGGCA
>JBIIIA010000254.1:0-5136 GCA_044235195.1 Thermoflexales bacterium | reverse complement strand
ATGGCATGACATAGCAGGGCTAAGAAGATCGTCTTCGGCATGCGCTCGGCGATCAGCTCTCCTACGTCACGACGATAGGCGAACGAATAACCGAATTTGCCTTCGGTGACCATGCCCTTGACCCACGTTACGAACTGGACGGGGACCGGCTGGTCGAGCCCGTACTGCTTCCGCACGTTGTTCGCCAGGCGCTCCGCGTTCTCTTCGGTCATTCCGGCCTGCGTCAGCAGGAAGGCCTTGTAGCTGCTGGCGAAGTCCCCGGGTGGCAACTGAATCACCACGAACGAGACGAAGGCTACGCCGATCAACATGAAAAACGCCACGACCAGGCGGCGAACGATATAGTTCAGCATCGGGACTCTTCGAGCGGGCGGAGGAACCCTGCGATTCCCCCACCCGTATCTGGAACACGCGACGGACGGGATCGCTCCACGTCCGCCGCATATTCCTGCGCTGTCTTAGGCGCCGTACACCGGATAGGTGTCCGGGCGGTTCTGCGGCAGCTGGTCCGCCTTCGGCGTCCAGAGCTGGTCCAGCAGGATCGCGTCTTCGACCCACGTGTACAGGAACGTCGGCGACGCCACCGGGATGTTCTTCACGCGCTTCGCCAGGCCGAGGCCGTAGCGACCGCAGAAGACGCCCATGTGATAGACGTTCTCGGTGTGCAGCTTGTTGTACTGCACCATCAGCTCCTTGCGGGCTGCGGCGTCGAACGTCAGGCGGTACTTCTCGAGGATCGCCACGATCTCCTTCTCGAAGTCCATCAGGTTGCGGCCCTTGTCGCCCTCGCGATGCGTGTTGTACGTCTTCGTCAGCGGGCCCAGATCGGTGATGTTCACCTGCGGCAGACCATAGGCCTGGCCGCCGCGGTAGATCGCGATGTCCCACTCGGCCTTCGTGTTGATGTCCGTGCGGGTCGAGCTGTTGACGATGCGGCTGTTGATCTTGATGCCGACGGCCGCCCACTGGTTGACCAGCGCCTCGGCCACCGACTGCGTCTCCGCCGCGTCTTCCGACGCCAGCATCTGCAGCACCACCGGCTGACCCTTCATCGGGCCGTCCGTCCACTCGCGCACGCCGTCGCCGTTCGTGTCCTTCACGCCGATCTCATCGAGCAGCGCGTTGGCCGACGCCACGTCGTACGGGTAGTACACCACCGCACCCTTGTCGAAGTACGGCGATCCCGGATACAGGCCGCCCGCGTAGCCGCGCAGGAACGGGCCGCGCATGATCGCCTGCGCGATGCCGTCGCGGTCGGTCGCATACGACAGCGCCTTGCGGAAGCGCACGTCGCGCGACAGCTGGCGCACCGCCTTGTCGCGGTCGTCCTTCGCGCCCAGCTCTTCGGCATAGTTGAATTCCACGCCGTAGCCCAGCAGCTCGGGGCCCCAGTTCACCGAGAACTTGGCATCCGCTTCCTGCGCCTTCGTCATCGTGTTGACGTAGGAGCTCGGGTTCTCCAGGTTCGTGTGGTCGCAGTCGCCGGCCATCGTGCACAGGTCGCGGCCGATGCCCGACGGACCCTTCTTGTACTGCACTTCGTCGAAGTACGGCAGCTGCTGGCCCTTCTCGTCCACCTTCCAGTAGAACGGGTTGCGGCGCATGATGAGCAGCTCGTCGGTCTTGTACTCGGTCGGGACCCACGGGCCCAGCGTCGGAACCGGCAGCTTGTCCGGCGGCATCGCGTTCTCGAAGTCCTTGTAGCTCGGCTTCGGATCCTTCGAGCTGAACTTCGGATGAAATTCCTTCAGCACGTGCGCCGGCGAGATCACGAGCGCATACTCGCTCAGATCGTTGTACACGCCCAGCGGCTTCTGCACGCCGAACGTGAACTTGATCGTGAAGTCGTCGATCTTCTCGAGCTTGGCATCCTTGCCGTCGTACTTATACGCCTCGAGCGTGCGCATCGAGTTGACGCCCGAGTCCATCACGAAGGCTTCCCACGTGAACAGCACGTCGTCCGCCGTGAACGGCTGGCCGTCCGACCACTTGGCGCCTTCGATGAGCTTCATCGTCAGCGAGTAGCCGTCGTCGGTCCATTCCCAGCTCTTGGCCAGATGCGGGAACGGCTCGATGTCCTGATCCGCGCGGAACAGCGGGCCGGTCTTCACCAGCGACGCGTACTGCAGCGAATACGACTCGATGCCGAACCAGCCGGCGCTCACGCCAGCCATGCGGTTGAAGCCGGCCGTCGGGCAGGCCGAGAAGCCACGCCACAGGTCGCCGTACTCGCCCGGGCCGTCCTTCATCGCGCCGCTCAGGTACACCTGCGGCTCCTTCGGGAGGCGATCCTTCACCGCCGGCAGCTTGCCGTCGGCGACCACCTTGGCGATCCACTCGGGCTCGCTGTAGGCATCCATCGCCTTGTACGTCACGATCTGGTCGATCGGCAGCTTCTGCGCCGTCGCACCGCCCAGGTCGATCGCCGGCGGGTCGGGGAACGGGATCGGGTCCTTGATCGCGGCCGGGGCAGCCGGCGCCTCAGCAGCAGGCGCTTCCGGTGCCTTGGTCGGCTCAGCAGCAGGAGCCTCGGCGGCGGGCGCTTCCGCCGGCTTCTCAGCGGCGGGCGCAGCCGTCGGTGCCGCGGCGCCGCAGGCGGCCAACAGCGCGCCAGCGCCACCGATGGCCGACAGTCGGAGCAGGTCTCGGCGTGTCAGTTTGGTGTTCATGTCTTGAATAATCCTCCAGGATTCCTCTTGCGGGCGCTGCGCAGTACGCAACCTACACAGCCCCCGAATCACGTCGTCTCTGCCATCGCAGCCGATGTCCGGACGACCCGATTCGGGGAATGTCTAGCGTCGCGCTGCCGCCCAGCGCTTCCTTTCTGATTCGTTTTTGATTCGTTCTATCTATTCGTGCAGCCAGCACGCGGCGTAGTGACCGGGCTGATGCTCCTTCAATTCCGGCCGCTCCTGCCGGCACTTGTCCATGACGTGCGGACACCGATCAGCGAACGGGCAGCCGCGAATCTGCTCCGTCGGCGACGGCACCATGCCCTTGATCGGCACCAACACCTGCGACCCTTTGCGGCCCAGCACCGGCACCGAATTCAGCAGCCCCTCCGTATACGGGTGCATCGGGTTGCGAAACAAGTCGACCGTCGTCGCCAGCTCGACGATGCGCCCGAGATACATCACCGCCACCTTCTTCGTCATCTGCGACACCACGCCCAGGTTGTGCGTGATCAGGATGATCGAAGAATTGAAGTCGCGCTGCAGGTCGCGCATCAGGTCCAGAATCTGCGCCTGCACCGTCACGTCCAGCGCCGTCGTCGGCTCGTCCGCGATCAGAATCGACGGGTTGCACGACAACGCCAGCGCGATCATCGCGCGCTGTCGCATGCCGCCGGAGAGTTGATGCGGATATTCCTTCAGGCGCTGCTTGGGCGCGCTCATCTGCACGCGCGTCAGCATCTCCAGCGCCCGGTCGAGCGCGTCCTTGCGCGAACCCTTCTGGTGCACCTGCACCGCCTCGGCGATCTGGTCGCCGATCGTGCGCAGCGGGTTCAGCGACGTCATCGGCTCCTGGAACACGATCGCGATCTCGCCGCCGCGGATGCTGCGCATCGTCGCGCCGCGCGGATCGAGCTTGGCGATGTCGATCTGCGTGCCGTCGCGCCGCCGCAGCAGGATTTCGCCGTTCACGATCTTGCCGGGCGGCGACGGCAGCAGCCGCATCACCGACATCGCCATCTGACTTTTGCCGCAGCCGCTCTCCCCGACCAGGCCCAGCGTCGTGCCCTCTTCGAGCTCGAGATTCACCCCGTCCAGGGCGCGCACCGTGGCGCGCTCCAGGAAGAAATACGTCTTCAGGTCGCGAATCTCGAGAACCGGGCTTGCGCCGGCGGCCGTCTTTGCTGTACCTGTGCTCGCTGTCTGAATCATGGTATCCCTGCCCGGTGCGTCGCCGTCGACGTGATCCTGATCGCGGTTTAAAAAATTTCCCCGATTTGCTATGCGAACTGCGGCAGCCACGGCGCTTCCACCGCGAACATCTCGTCCACCATCGACCGAATCTGCGGCAGCGTCAGCAGCGCCCCCGTCAGCGGGTCCATCGCGATCGCATGATGCACCGCGTCGCGGTCGCCCGTCAGCGCGCCCAGCACCGCCAGCTCCTGCACGTTGATGTTCGTGCGGTTGATCGCCGCGCACTGCGGCGGCAGCGCGCCGTGCATCGTCGGCTGAATGCCGTTGCGATCCACGAGGCACGCCACTTCCACCAGCGCGTTGTGCGGCAGGTTGGTGATCGACAGCGATCCCTTCGCCCCCGGCATGCCGTCGTTCGGCACGTTGCCGTAGATCACCCGCTTCTCATCCGTCTCCATGCTGTGGATGATCAGCGAGCCGTACTCTTCACTGCGCTTGAGCGGACCGTGCACCATGTCCTCGAGCTGCTTCTGCTGCTCCGGCGTCTGCCGGCCGCTGCTGATCTTGAAATAGTCCCAGCGCTTGCGAATATATGCGTTGATCGTCTTCGGGTTCTTGCGGAACCACGGCGTGTACTCGCTGCCGTGGTGGCTGCTCTCGGTGTGGAAATACCCGAACGTGCGCATGATCTCCGTGCGCACGCGCTCGTAGTAATACACTTCGTCGTGCACGTCGTGGTCCATCCCCGTCTGCACGAACTTGTCCTTGCCCGCTTTCCCCGCCTCACCCGACAACGGCGACGGATTCTGCGTCAGCATCGCCTCGCGAATCGCCGGATAAATATCCTTGCCGTCCTTGTCCTCGAAGCGCGTGAACCACGCCTGATGGTTGATGCCGCCGCACTTGAAGTTGACGTCCTCGCGCACGTAGCCGGCCCGCTTGATCAGCATCGCGCTCGTGCCCTGCACGCTGTGGCACAAGCCCACGGTCTTGATGCCCAGGCTGTTCGTCGCCCAGCAGTTCATCGCCATCGGGTTGGCATACTGCAGCATCAGCGCGTCCGGACACACGTCCAGCATGTCCTGCGCGATCGCCTTCAGCGCCCCGATGCTGCGCAGCCCGCGGAACACGCCGCCCGGCCCGAGCGTGTCGCCCACGCACTGGTCCAGCCCATACTTGCGCGGAATCTCCACGTCGTGCGCATACGCCTCCACGCCGCCCACCTGGAACGCCACGATGACGTAGTCTGCTCCCTTCAGCGCCTTGCGCC
>JBIIIA010000253.1:0-5156 GCA_044235195.1 Thermoflexales bacterium | reverse complement strand
TTGTCACGCGCCGCACGTCTCAGGATTCGCGGCGGCGTTGCAGCCGATCCCGCTGGTGCTGGCCGAGGCGGCGGCGTGCGTCGGCCACGAAGTGCCGTGCGCGCCGTTCACGCCTTCGGGCACATCCGCGTTCGCCGCGCTGATGCTGCGCGTGCTCGGCGCGGGCAGCGCCGCGGTGATGGGGCAGCACGGCCTGCTGACCTGCGGCTCCGATCTGCGGCGCGCCTACGCCACAGCCATCGCCGTCGAAGACAGCGCGCGCGCCTGCATTCACGCGCACAGCCTCGGCTTCACGCCGCAGCCGCTTCCGGCTGCCGTATGTGAAGAGCTGCATGCGTGGTGGCGGGTGAGCTATCGGAGAGTAGAGAGTCAGAGTAGAGAGTAGAGAGTTTTGAGCCTGTGTGCCTGCCCACTCTCTACTCTGACTCTCTACTCTCTACTCTCTACTCTCTACTCTGACTCTCTACTTTCCGAATCTGCCCTCTTCCACGCACGGCATCCCAAATGCGATTGATGCTGGCGGCGCCGGTCATGAGCGTGTCGAAGTCGGCGAGGCGATAGTGGGTGACGTCGTCGTGCAGCGCGTCGAGGTCGCGGGTGAGGGCGGCTTCGGCCTGCGTGGTGATGGCGCGTGCGGCGCTTTCGCTTTCCACGAGCAGCGGTTCGCCGATGTGAATAAACGCCTGCGGTTTTTGTTCGCCGACGAATTCATAGCGCAGCGCGCAGGGCAGCACTGCGCAGCGGCCGACGGCGCGCACGACGTTTTTTGCGATGTGTCCGACGCCGCTGAAAAATTTCAACGGGCGCACGTCGTTGCCGAGGATTTCGCCCTGCGGATAAATGATGAGCATCGCGCGCGGATCATTCGACAGGACGTGCGCGGCATAGGTGAGCGATTCGGTGGCGCTGCGCGGGTTGCTGCGATTTACCGAGAACCCGCCCGTCCAGCGCAGGAATTGATAGCGCTGCAGCTGTGTGTCCTCGATCATGACGTATGCGCTGCGGTGCAGGATTCGTTCGTTGAGCAGCATGCACATGTACCCGTCCCACCACGCCGAATGATTGACGCACAGGATCACCGGCGCGTCGACGGGAGCGTGCGATGTGCTGCGCAGCGAGATGCGCTCGAAGCTGCTGCGCAGTGCGGGCAGCACGAGTGCGCGATAGACGAGCTGGTTGAGGACGGGATGTTTTTGTGCCGGCAGCATGTGCTCGCTGTTATACAATCCCGCGCGTTTCCGGGCCGGCATGCGATATGTATTCGTGTGTTTCGCGCGCCCGCACAGGAGAAAACCAACCCATGAAACTCAACCGCATTTTCGGCGCACTTTCCATCGCCGGCGTACTGTTGGCCGCATGCGGCGCTGCTCCGGCTGCTCCGGCGGCGCAGAATGGCGCTGCCGCCGCTGCATCCGGCTTGCCGGATCTGCAGGGCCGTGAGGTCGTCATCGCCGTGGAGAACGCGTACAACCCGTTCAACTTCATCGACGAGAAGACCGGCGAGGCGCAGGGCATCGACTACGACTTCTTCAACGAGGCGTGCAAGCGCATGAACTGCAAGACGAAGTTCGTCACCACCAGCTGGGATGCCATCGTGGCGGTGATGGGCGGCACCGGCAAGGCCGAGTGGGACGTGGCCGCCGACGGCATCACGATCACGCCCGAACGCGCCAAGAACGTCGACTTCTCCGACCCGTACGTCACCGTGGCGCAGCGCCTCGTCGTGCGCAAGGGTGAGTCGCGCTTCAAGACGGCCGAGGAATTCAAGGCCAACGCCGAGCTGAAGTTCGGCGCGCAGCCGGGCACCACGAACTACGAGATCATGGAGAAGCTGGTCGGCAAGGACCGCATCGTGGCCTACGAGCAGTTCGGCCTGATCATCGAAGCGCTGAAGAACAACGACATCGACGCCAGCGTGATGGACGACGTGGCCGGCTCCGGCTACGTGCAGGCCAACGCAGACGCGATCGAACTGCTCGCCGAAAAGCTGACCGGCGAAGACCTCGGCTTCTGCTATCCGAAGGGCAGCGACCTGCGCGAGCCGTTCAACGCCGCGCTGAAGGCGATGAAGGCCGACGGCACGTGGGACAAGATCCTGGCGAAGTGGCTGCCGGGTGCGAAGTAGTGAACCACTCCACCCGCGACGCCCGCCTCGCCCCGGCGCTGACGCAGCGCCTGGCGAATGCGCCATGGTGGCTGCTGGTGCTGATTCTCGGCGGGCTGTTCGCCGTCTTTCAGATTCTGACGAATGAGCGCAGCACCACGATCTTCACGGCGATCAGCCGCGGGATCGTGGTGACGCTGCGCACGACGCTGATCGCCTACGTCGTGGCGCTGGCGATCGGCCTGCTGGTGGGCCTGGCGCGCACCAGCAGCAACAAGGTGATCTACAACGTCGCGTCGTTCTACGTCGAGGTGGTGCGCGGCATTCCGATGCTGGTGCTGCTGCTGTACATCGCGTTCGTGGCGGTGCCGCTGGCGATGGAAGGGTTGAACGCGGTCGGTGCTGCGGTCGGCAGCGAGTGGCTGGCGTCGCTCACGCCGCGCAACTTTCCCAACGAATGGCGCGTGGTGCTCGGCCTCGGCATTGCGTACGGCGCGTTCGAGTCGGAGAATTTTCGCGCCGGCATCCAGTCGATCGAACGCGGCCAGTTCGAAGCGGCGCGCGCGCTGGGCATGAACTATTTCCAGACGATGCGCTTCGTGGTGCTGCCGCAGGTGATCCGTCGCATCCTGCCGACGCTGGGCAACGATTTCATCTCCATGTTGAAGGACTCGTCGCTCGTGTCGGTGCTCGGCGTGGAGGACATCACGCAGATCACCAAGCTGTACGCCAGCAGCACCTTTCTTTTCTTCCAGTCGTACAGCATCCTCGCGTTCATCTATCTGACGATGACGGTGATGCTTTCGCGCCTGGTGCGCTGGATGGAGCTGCGGCTGATGCGCGGCCGACACTGATTTCTTCGGAGGCAGTCTGCATGATCACGATTCGTAATCTCGTGAAAGAGTTCGGTGCGGTTCGTGCAGTCGACGGTGTGAGCCTCGATGTGCCGAAGGGCAGCGTCACGGTCGTGCTGGGGCCGAGCGGCAGCGGCAAGAGCACGGTGCTGCGCTGCATCAATCATCTCGAAGTGCCGACGAGCGGCGAGATCGTCGTGGACGGCATGCGCATGTCGAACGATGCGAAGGCGATCAACGCCATCCGTGCCGAGGTCGGCATGGTGTTTCAGCAGTTCAATTTGTTTCCGCACATGACGGCGCTGCAGAACGTCATGCTGGCGCAGCGCGTGGTGCGCAGGCGCAGCGAAGACGAGGCGCGCGAGATCGCACGCGCGCAGCTCGCGCGCGTCGGCATTCCGGAGAAGGCGAACGCGTATCCCGGCCAGCTCTCCGGCGGCCAGCAGCAGCGCGTCGCCATCGCGCGCGCGCTGGCGATGAATCCGAAGATCATGCTCTTCGACGAGCCGACCTCGGCGCTCGATCCCGAGATGATCAAGGAAGTGCTCGACGTGATGCTGGAGCTCGCCGCCAGCGGCATGACGATGGTCTGCGTCACCCACGAAATGGGATTCGCGCGCAACGCCGCCAGCGACGTGGTGTTCATGGATCGCGGCCGCGTCGTCGAGCGGTCGTCGCCGGCCGAGTTCTTCACGAACCCGCGCGAGGAGCGCAGCCGGGCCTTTCTGCGGCAGATATTGCACTAGTCGGGCAAATTCTTTCGACTCTCTACTGCAGCTCGCGACATTTCTGCGCGACGCGCCGCGCCCGCACCGGCGCATCTCCCACGTAGGCGTCGGCGTCGAGCAGCGCGCGCGCTTCGTCGGCGGGGATGTAGCCCAGAATGCGCGCGTCGGCGCACAGCGCATCGATGAGCGGATTGGCTTCGCCGTCCTGCAGTGCCGCCCACGCGGCGAGCGAATGTTCGCGGATCACCTCGTGCATGTGCTGTCGGTCCGCGCCGCGTTTCACCACCGCCATCAGCAGCCGCTCGGTGGCGGCGAACGGGCCGTACGTGCGCATGTTGCGCTGCACGGCGACTTCATTCACGCGCAGGTCGCGCACGATGCGCGTGGTGGCGTGCGTGATTTCATCGGCGGCGAGAAAGGCTTCGGCCAGCACCACGCGGCGGTTGGCGCTGTCGTCGAGCGTGCGTTCGAGCAGCGAATGCGCGGCGTTGTCCCACATCACGCGCGGCAGCGCCGCCAGGTAGCGCGCCAGTGAATCGATCTTCTCGGCGTTGATCGGGTTGCGCTTGAACGGCATGGCGCTCGAGCCGACTTGCTTCGCGCCGAACGGCTCGCTCCATTCGCCGATCGGCGGCGACTGCAGCAGCCGCAGATCGAAGGCGAATTTGTAGACCGTCTGCGCCAGCCCGGCCAGGGCGTTGACGACCAGCCAGTCCTGTTTGCGCGGATACGTCTGCGTGGCGGCGTCGAAGAACGGCAGGCCGAGCTTTTCGCCGAGCTGCGCTTCGAGCGCCGCCGGGTCGGCGACGAGTTCGCCGTACGACGCGCTGGTGCCGACGGCGCCTTTGAAGCCTTTGCCGCGGATGTCGGCGCGCACCGCGCTGAGCTGTTCGTAGTCGATGAGCAGGTCTTGCAGATGCTGCGCCAGGCGATAGCCCACGGTGGTGGGTTCGGCCGGCTGAAGATGCGTGAAGGCCATCGTCGGCAGATCAGCGTAGCGTTCGACCTGCGCGGCGAACGCGCGCAGCAGTTCGCGCACGGCCTGCAGCGTCAGGTCGAGCGCGTCGCGCAGGCGCAGTGCGTCGGCGTTGTCCTCGATGTCCATCGACGTGGCGCCGAGGTGAATGACGCCGCCGCCGACGGTGCACTGTTCGGCGAAGGCGCGCACCTCGGCCATCAGGTCGTGGCGAATTTCGTGTTCGATGGCCAGCGCGCGGGCGACGCTTTCTTCGCTGACGTCGCCGGCGTGCGCGGCGATGTCGTCGGCCTGCGCGCGCGTGACGATGCCGAGGTCGGCCTGCGCGGCGGCGAGCGCCGCCCACAGGCGTCGCCAGAGCGTGCGTTTGCGGCGCTCGCTCCAGAGTTCGCGCATGGCGTCGCTGCCGTAGCGCACGGTGAACGGGGACTGGAATCGGTCGATCATCGGACTTCGAATTTTGCAATGAACTGAGCGGCGTCGTTCACCGCGAG
>JBIIIA010000252.1:0-5189 GCA_044235195.1 Thermoflexales bacterium | reverse complement strand
CGGGCCGCGCCGCCCGAGCAGATACACCGTGCGCACTTTGCTGGCGGACAGCGCCTCCAGCGCGTGCGGCGCGATGTCCGACTGCGTCAGCTCTTCCCGCGTGCGGCACAGGATGCGCGCCACGTCGATCGCCACGTTGCCGACGCCGACCACGGCCACCGCCTCCTGCGACAGGTCGAACTGCAGGTCGCGAAAATCCGGGTGGCCGTTGTACCAGGCGACGAACTGCGTCGCGGCGAAGCTGTTGCCCAGCTCCTCACCGGGGATGCCCATGCGCCGATCCGACTGCGCTCCGTTGGCGAACAGCACCTGGTGATACGTGGCGCGAACATCGTCGATCGTCACGTGCCGACCGAATTCGACGTTGCCGAAAAAGCGGAAGCGCGGGTTCGACGCAATCTTGTCGTACACAGCCGTCACGCTTTTGATCTTCATGTGATCCGGCGCCACGCCGCCGCGCACCAGGCCGAACGGCGTCGGCAGCCGATCGAACATGTCGATCTCGATCACCAGATCATTCTGCTTGAACAAATGCTCGGCCGCGTAAAATGCCGCCGGCCCCGAACCTACGATTGCCACGCGCAGCGGCGCGTCCGCCGTCCCCAGTTGTGCCATAGCGCGGAATTCTACAGATACAACTCATGAAATCACCCAAACATCTCGATCTGCTGCTCGCTGCGTTCGTCACAGTGCTGGTGCTGTCCAACATCGCCTCGGCCGCCAAGATCGTCACGCTCGGCCCGTTCACCTACGACGCCGGCACGCTGCTCTTTCCGCTCAGCTATATCTTCGGCGACGTCCTCACCGAGGTATACGGCTACCGCAGCGCCCGCCGCGTCATCTGGATCGGCTTCCTCATGATCGCGCTGACCAGCGCGGTGATACTCCTCGTCGGCGCGCTGCCCGGCGAAGCGGAGTGGTCGCGCTCGGTCGGCCAGGAGGCATACGACAAGATCTTCAGCCTGACCCCGCGCATCGTGCTCGGCAGCCTGCTCGGCTACTGGAGCGGCTCGTTCGCCAACGCCATTCTGCTCGCACGCCTGAAGGCGGCCACGAACGGCCGCCTGCTGTGGCTGCGCACGATCGGGTCGACGATCGTCGGTGAGGCGTTCGACACCGCCGTCTTCTGCGCCGTGGCCTTCCTCGGCGCGCTGCCCAACGACCTGGTGTGGAGCATCGTGGTCTCGAACTACGTGTTCAAGGTCGGCGTCGAAATCCTGTTCACGCCGCTGACGTACGGCATCGTCAGCACATTGAAACGCAGCGAGGGCATGGACGCCGACGATCGCGACGTCCGCCTCAGCCCGTTCGCACGCTCGTAAGTTGGAATCCTCGAATCGCACCATCACCCACCCCCGAAGGGGGTGGGTGATGGTGCGATTCGAGGGATTACCAACGGTGTTTAATCCAGCGCCAGCAGCGCCGCACCGACGACGCCGGCGGCGTCGCCCAGCTGCGCCTCGACGATCTGCACTTCGTCGAGGCGATGGCGGTTGATGGCGTACTGCAGCGCCGTGGTGCGGATGCGGCCGAGCATCCACTCGCCGAGGCCTTCGATCACGCCGCCGCCGTAGATCAGCGCCTGTGGGTCGAAGGCGTTGATCAGCGAAGCGCCGTGCAGGCCAAGATAGTGCGCCGCGCGGTCGAGCACTTCGATCGTCAGCGCGTCGTTCTTCGCAACCGCCTTCGCCAGCACGCTGCTCGTCAGCGCGCCGTCTTTTTCCTTCATGAGCTCGGTGAGTTCGCTGACGCGCCCGGCCGCCAGGCCAGCGCGCAGCTCGCGCTCGATCGCGCTGCGGCTGGCGATCGCCTCGACGCCGCCGCGCACGCCGCCGCCCACCGCGAACGGCCCGTCCGCCATCGTCACGATGTGGCCGATCTCGCCGGCGCTGCCGCGCGAGCCCTCGTACACCTTGCCGTTCAGAATCACGCCGCCGCCGATGCCGGTGCCGACGAACACCGCGATCAGGTTGTTCAATCCCTTGCCGGCGCCCATGCGGTGCTCGCCGACCGCCGCCACGCGCACGTCGTTCGACAACGCCACGTTCACGTTGTGCCACTTCTTCAGCGTGCCGCCGATGTCGATGTTGCGGAAGCCCGGAATGTTCGTGATCTCGATCACGAACGCGCGCGCCGAATCGACGATGCCCGGCGCGCCGATGCCGATGCCGGAGATCGCCTGCTTCGTCAGCCCGGCCGATTCCAGCGCGTCGTCCATCGCCTTGCCGATGCGCTCGATCACCACCTCCGGCCCTTTCTCCGCGTGCGTCGATTTCTTCCCTTTGCCGATCACGTTGCCGTTCTGATCGACCACCGCCGCCAAAATCTTGGTGCCGCCCAGATCGACGCCCATCGCGTAGCGCTGCGTCTGCGACTGCGGCTGCTGCTGTTGTTGTTTCTTGGCCATGAACTACGAGCTCCCACTCGCCTGTGTAGAATTTCGCCCCAGATTGTGCCACGGCATTTCAGCCGGGCCTCTTCTTCGGAAAACATCATGCGCGTACCCATTTCGTGGCTCAAGGACTTCGTCGATCTGAACCTCTCCGTTCCTGAACTAGCCGAGCGCCTGACGCTGGCCGGCCTGGAAGTCGAGCACATCGAGTATTTCGGCCTGCCCGGCGCCGAAGTGGTGTGGGACGCGGACAAGATCTTCGTGGCGCAGGTCGAACGAGTCGAACGCCATCCGAACGCAGACCGGCTGCTGCTGGTGACGCTCGACTACGGCACGGCCGCCGCCGAACGAAAGATCACGGTCGTCACCGGTGCGCCGAATCTGAAGCCGGGCGACGCCGGACAGAACGTGGTGCTGGCGCTGAAGGGTTCGCGGCTTTACGACGGCCACAAGCCGGGCAAGGTGCTGACGACGCTGAAGGAAGCGACGCTGCGCGGCATCAAGAACGACGCCATGGTCTGCAGCGAGAAAGAGCTCGGCATCAGCGAGGAGCACGAGGGCATCATCCTGCTGCCGGACGACGCGCCGGTCGGTGCGCCGCTGATGGATTACCTGGGCGACGCCGTGCTCGAGATCGCCATCCTGCCGAACACCATCCGCTGCGCCAGCATCCTCGGCATCGCGCGCGAAGTCGCTGCGATCACCGGCACGCGCGTGCGCTACCCGGACATGTCGTTCGAGACGTCCGGCGCGCCGATCGAATCCGAAGCAGCCGTGCGCATCGAAGACCCGCGCCTGAACCCGCGCTTCACCGCCGGGCTGGCGCGCGGTGTGGTGCAGGCGCCGTCGCCGTTCTTCATGCAGCACCGGCTGAAGCTGGTCGGCCAGCGCCCGATCGGCAACATCGTCGACATCTCGAACTACGTGATGTTCGAATTCGGCCAGCCGACGCACACGTTCGACTTCGCCGCCATCCGCCCGGCCGCCGACGGCCGCCGCACGATCGTCACGCGCCTGCCGCACGCCGGCGAGTCGATCGTCACGCTCGACGGCAAGCCGCACGAACTGCAGCCGAACGACATCCTCGTCTGCGACGAGACCGGCCCGCTCAGCGTCGCCGGCGTGATGGGCGGCGCCGAGAGCGAAGTGAAAGAAGGCACGCGCGACGTGCTGTTCGAGACGGCCGCATGGCACTCGATTTCGATTCGCCGCACCGCGCGCTTCCACAATTTCAGCAGCGAGGCGTCGTATCGCTTCGCCCGCGGCATTCACCCGGCGCTGACGATGCTCGCACAAAAGCGCGGCCTGCATCTGCTGCAGCGCTATGCCGGCGCCGCCGTCGCCCCGGGCATCATCGACGAATATCCCCAGCCGACGCCGGTCGTGCAGATCGAACTGCACCCGTCGCACGTCACGCGCCTGATCGGCATGGACATCCCCGTCGCCGACATGACGCGCATCCTCGAAGCGCTCGAGTTCGTCGTCGCCCCGCAGCCGGGCTCCGACGCGCTGCTCGTCACTGCGCCGGACCATCGCCTCGACATCGAAGGCGAGCACGACCTGATCGAGGAAATCGCGCGCATCCACGGCCTCGACAAGCTGCCGACCACGCTCATGCGCGATGAAATGGCGCCGGCGCCCGGCAACCCCTCGCTCGACTTCGAGGAGCAGGTGCGCGATCTGCTCGCCGACGTCGGCCTGACCGAGATCATCAGCTATCGCATGACCACGCCGGCCGCCGAGGCGCGCCTGCGCGTGAACGCCGCCGACGAGCGCCCGTACATCGGCGTGGTGAACCCGATCAACCCGGACCGCACGGTGATGCGACACTCGCTGCTGGCGGGCATGCTCGAATCGCTGGCCGGCAACGTGCGCCATCATGCGCGCGTTGCGCTGTTCGAAGTCGGCAGCGTCTATCTCACGTCCGACGCGCCGGCGCAAGTGAACAAGGTCGGCGGCATCGACGAGCTGCCGCGCGTCGCTGTGGCGATGACCGGCCGCCGCGACGGCGCGGCATGGCGCGGGAACGACGAGGCCGTCGTCGATTTCTACGATCTGAAAGGCGTGATCGAGTCACTGCTCGACGGCCTGCGCGCGCCGGCAGCGACGTTCCGCCCGACCGAGCATCCGTCGCTGCGGCCCGGCCGCGCCGCCGAGGTCGTCGTCGGCGCCACGCCGATCGGCGCGTTCGGCGAGCTGCATCCGCGCGTGCGCGAAGCGCTGGCGCTCGATCTGCCGAACACGCAGCCGGTGCTCGTCGCCGAATTCGATCTGGACGCGCTGCGCAGCGCCGCCGGCGCACAGGATCGCCAGGTGCGCGACGTGCCGCGCGTGCCGGCCGTGGTCGAAGACCTGGCCGTCGTCGTCGACGACGCCGTGCCGGCCACCGACGTCGCAGCCGCGATCCGCCGCGCCGGCGGCGCTGCGCTCACCGACGTGCGCCTGTTCGACGTCTATCGCGGCGAACAGCTCGGCGCCGGCAAAAAGAGCCTGGCGTACACGCTCACGTATCAGGGCACCGACAAAACCATCTCCGACGCCGACGCCGAAAAGCTGCGCAACAAAATCATCCGATCGGTCGAAACGCAGATCGGCGCAACCGTGCGCAAATCGGCGTAGCAGGGGCGACGCGTGCGTCGCCCGCACCCTCACCGATACCGTCGTCGGCAGCTATTGAACCGTGAATCGCGCCATCTCCACGCCGCCGTTTTTCAACAGCACCACATCACCCGGCTTCCAGATCGCTTCGTTCTGATTCCAGAACAGAGACGTGGGGCTGTCCGCACCGTTCATCGAA
>JBIIIA010000251.1:0-5191 GCA_044235195.1 Thermoflexales bacterium | reverse complement strand
TCCAGCAGTGCATCGAACGTGCGCCCGGGTGCCTCTCGACAAATATCCAGCACCTGAAAACGAAGGCGCTCGTCTTCCGGATGTATCGCGCGCGCGCGCGCGATCGCGCTGGGTGCGAAGTCGACAACCAGCACGTTCAACCCGCGCCCAGCCAGCCAACCAGCGCATTCGCCGCTGCCGCACCCGATATCCAGCAGATGGCCATTCGGCGGAAACCAGCGCCGATCGACCGCTTCCCGGATTACATCGGGAAGCTCTTGCAGCCGCCAAGGGGGATCGAAACGATCTGAGGCCCAGCGCGCTTCCCACTTTCCCTGTCGATCGGAGTCATCCGTGTCCGATCGGCGCGGTGCAAGCCACCGACGCGCCTTGTGCAGCAGACGTTGTATTTTTTGCATGCCGTTTCATCCAGCGCAGCGGCCGCGTGCCATTTCTCCGTGCCCAGAGCCCCTGGCAAACGTGCTGGCCAGCAGCGCAGAAGTCGTGAAGTCTGCGCTGCTGGCCAGCCATCGCGTTACTGATACCGCTTCGTCACTTCCAGCATCAGCTCGATCTCGCCGTCGTCGGGGATGCCGCGCGTGTCCAGCAGGAAGTACGTGCAGCCGCGCGCGATCAGGTCCTCGATCTTCGCCGCGAACTGCTTCGGCGTGCCGTAGATGCCCTTGTCGCGCAGGAACGAGTCACGCAGGCGCCCTTCCACCTCGGCCTCGGTGCGGCCGATCGCCGCGCCGCCGAACCACGTCTTGCGCAGCTGCGAGAAATCGCGCCCGATCTTCTCGCACTCGCTCTTCAGAATGTCGTGCTTGCGCTGCCACTCTTCGCCCTGCGCCGTCACGTTCCAGTAATCGGCGTAGCGCGCGATCAGCGGCAGCATCTTCTGCTCGCCCGATCCGCCGATCAGCAGCGTCGGCGGCTGCGGCGTCTGCGGCAGGTTGATCGCATCCTCGATGCGGTAATGCTTGCCCTCGAACGTGCTCTTCTCCTGCGTCCACATCATGCGGAAAATCTGCACGGTCTCCTCGAGCTGCGCCACGCGCACGCCCGGCGCCGGGAACGCGTAGTTGTACGCCAGATACTCGTCGACCTTCCAGCCCGCCCCGATGCCCAGGATCAGCCGCCCCTTCGTCAGATACTGAATCGTGCTCGCCATCTTCGCCATCAGCGCCGGATTGCGATACGACTGGCACGCCACGATCGTGCCGAAGTCCAGGTGCGGATACAGCGCCGCGTAGAACGACAGCGTCGTCATGCACTCCAGGCAGTCGTCCTCGCCCCACTGCGTGTGGTCCGTCACCCACACCGACGACCACTGGCCGCTGATGGTGTTGATCACGCGGCGCATGTCGGCGTCGAAGCGGCTGCGCCGATCGGCGAAGCGCGGCCCCGGCGGCATCCAGCTGCCCTCGTCCTTCACGTACTCGCGCGGCTTGTCCGTCGTACGCGCGCCCGGCGGCTGCACCCAGCCGAACTGAATCGGAAACTTTTGATTGCTCATAATCGAGGATTGTAGGCGCGCACCCCGCCGGATGCATAATCTGCGCATGCGCCTCCTGAAGCGAATCCTGCTCGGCCTGCTCGCCCTCGTCGTCGTCGCCGCCTCCGCTCTCGGCGGCGCGTTCGTCTACTTCACCCGCGCCGCATTCCCGCAGACCAGCGGCACGCTCGCGCTGCCCGGCCTCGGCGCCCCGGTCGAAGTCGTGCGCGATCGCTTCGGCGTCCCGCACATCTACGCCGACACGACCGCCGACCTGTTCATGGCCCAGGGCTTCGTGCACGCGCAGGACCGCTTCTTCCAGATGGAGTTCTCGCGCCGCATCGGCCAGGGCCGCATCGCCGAACTGTTCGGCGCCGGCGCGCTGCCGCAGGACAAATACATCCGCACCCTCGGCTGGCATCACGTCGCCGCCGAAGAAGCCCGCACGCTGCCGCCCGACGCCCGCGCCGTGCTCGAAGCGTACGCCGCCGGCGTGAATGCCTACGCGCTCCCCAACGCCGATCGCCTCGGCTTCGAATTTCGCGTGCTCCAGCTCATCGGCCGCGACTGGACGCCCGAGCCGTGGCAGCCGGTGCACTCGCTCACCTGGGGCAAGGCCATGGCCTTCAACCTCGGCGACAACTCCGACCAGGAGCTGCTGCGCGCCGCCGTCCTCGCGCGCGGCGGCGAGGCGCTCGCCGACGCCGTCATGCCGCCCTACCCGAGCGACCACCCGGTCATCGTCCCCTCGCAGAATTCTGCGAGTGCCAAGCCAAGCACGTCGAGCGCCGCCCTCCCCGACATCGCCTCCGGCGCGCTCGCGCTGGCCCGCCTCTCGCGCAGCGCCGCCGACGGGCTCGGCTTCGCCCGCGGCGCCGACATCGGCAGCAACAACTGGGTCATCGCTGGCTCCAAAACCACCAGCGGCAAACCCATTCTGGCCGACGACCCGCACCTCGGCATCCAGATGCCCTCGATCTGGTACCAGGTCGGCCTGCACTGCCGCACCGTCAGCGACGCCTGCCCGTACGACGTCGTCGGCGCCTCGTTCGCCGGCACCCCCGGCGTCGTCATCGGCCACAACGCCCGCATCGCCTGGGGCGTCACCAACGGCACCGTCGACACGCAGGACTATTTCATCGAACGCGCCGACCCGAACGATCCCGATTCGTTCGAGTTCCAGGGCAAATTCGAAAAGGCCGTCGTGCGCGAGGAGCGCATCGCCGTCGCCGGCCGCGCCGAGCCCGAGGTGCTGCGCGTGCGCGTCACCCGCCACGGCCCGATCATGAACGACGTCGAGGCCACGCTCAAAGACCAGCAACCGATGGCGCTGGCGTGGACGGCGCTGCGCCCCGGCTCGCTGCTGCAGAGCGTGCTGGCCATCAACCGCGCACAGAACTGGGACCAGTTCCGCGACGCGCTGCGCCTGTGGGACGTGCCGTCGCAGAACTTCGTCTACGCCGACGTCGACGGCAACATCGGCTACCAGTTCCCCGGCACCATCCCGGTGCGCGCCGCCGGCGACGGCACCCGCCCGGTCCCCGGCTGGACCGGCGAGTTCGAATGGACCGGCTTCGTGCCCTTCGAAAAACTGCCCTCGCGCTACAACCCGCCCGAGGGCTGGATCGCCACCGCCAACAACGCCGTCGTCGACGCCGACGCCGACGTCTTCCTCATGGCCCGCGACTGGGACTTCGGCTACCGCGCCCGCCGCATCGAAGACCTGCTGAAATCGAAGGACAAGTTCAGCGTCGCCGACGTGCAGGCCATGCACGTCGACGACTACGCCGTCTTCGCCGACGAGCTGATTCCCGTGCTCGAGGCTGCCGCGCCGGCCGGCTCCGGCGAACGCATCGACGGCGCCATGGCCGTGCTGCGCAACTGGGACCGCCGCTACCAGCGCGATTCACGCGGCGCGCTGCTCTTCGAAGCCGTGCGCACGCAGCTCGCCCGCGCCGTGTTCGCCGACGAACTCGGCGACCTGGCCAAGGACGTGCTCGGCGCCGCCCCGGTCACGTGGACGGCCCTGCGCAACATGATGCGCGACGAAAACGCGCCGTGGTGGGACGACGTCGCCACCGAAGCCAGGGAAACCCGCGCGCAGATCGTCGCCCGCGCCATCGAAAACGCCGTCGCCGACCTGACGACGCGCCTCGGCGCCGATCAGTCGCAGTGGCGCTGGGGCGCCATGCACCGCGCGACCTTCCGCAATCAGACGCTCGGCACCAGCGGCATCGCCCCGATCGAGGCCATCTTCAACCGCGGCCCGTTCGACGCCGACGGCGGCACCGGCCTCGTCAACGCCATCGGCCACCGGCCCGACGACTTCGCCGTGCGCTCCGTCCCCTCGCTGCGCATGATCGTCGACCTCGGCGACCTGTCCGGCTCGCTGCTGATCCACACCACCGGCCAGAGCGGCCACACCATGCACCCGCGCTACGACGACTTCATCGATCCCTGGCAGAACGGCCGCTACCACCCGCTCCTCTGGACGCGCGAGCACGCCCTCGACGGCGCCGACGGCGTGCTGGTGTTGGAGCCGTGACGCCTCACCCCCTCTTCGCCGAGATTTCGCGCGCCTACCAGTACTTTGCTCGATAAAAACGCAAGCGAAATCGAGGGGGAGAGGGGGTCAGGGGGTGAGGCGTCTGTCAATGCAGCGCCTTGCCGAGCTTGTCGAGCACCAGCGCGCCGTCCTCGTAGTGGCAGAACACGCGGCGCGTGTCGGCGTCGGCCCAGGCGTCGAACTCGTGCGTCGAGCCGGGGACCGGGCTGCCCTTGAGCTGTTTCAGATCGAGCCGGCGAATCGACTTCTTCGCCTCGACGAAGCGCACGGCGTCGTCGAGGCGCTCGTTGAGAATGCGCAGGCGCTCGGCGTTCAGGTCGCCCGTGCTGGCGGCGAACGCCTTGCCGAAGACCACGCGCGGCGACGGCGACGGCCACAGGCGCTCGCCGTACAGCGCCGGGCGCGACTGGTTCCACACCAGCTCGCCCCACGACGACAGGCAGCGTTCGCCATCGAGCACGAACTGCAGCGGCTCGGCGATGCCGGCGGCCGCGGCGTCCTCGACGGGCAGGCCGAGCGCCATGCGACGAAAGGCCGCCAGGTTGTCGCGCACGGTGTCGTCGACGGTGATCTTCACCGGCAGGCGCGGGATGCGCATGAGCTCGGCACCCTCGAACGTGTAGACCGTTTCATCGGCGTAGAAATACGCCAGCGTCTGCATGAAGCCCTGCACGCCTTTGAAGCCGCCGGTGAGGTTGAACACGATGCGATAGCCGGCGTCTCGGTAGCCCGGGATCACTTCGTCGCACCAGCGTGCGATGTCGGCGAACGCGCGCTGCAGCTCCTCGAGCGTGGTCGTGCGCAGGTCGGAGACGCGCATCAGTTCGACGACGTCGCCGCGCTGCGTCAGCCAGCTGCGCACCAGTTCGGCGCAGCGCGAGCCGAGCCAGGTGTCGGTGCAGATGAGCACATGCTGGTGCACACCGACAGGCGACGCGCCGAGCAATTTCTGCAGCGTGTTGAGTTCGGCCGACAGAATTGCAGCTTCGGTCGGCGACGCCGCCGCCAGCATTACCTCGGCGCGCGCCACGAAACCGTCGAGCGCGGCGACGTCCGCAGCCGGCACCTCGGCGCGGTCGCGACAGTTGGCGTGCCGGCGAATCAGCGGGTCGTTCTTCGCGATGTTCGTGAGAAGGCTGGTGCCGACGAGG
>JBIIIA010000250.1:0-5203 GCA_044235195.1 Thermoflexales bacterium | reverse complement strand
CTGCCCCCTGCGCATCCAGCACCGTCGGGTTGGCCGTCGGGTTCGAGGTGCTCCAGTTCGCGCTGGTGTAGCCGCCGCGCAGCGTCAGACCTTTCGTCACGCTGACCACGCTGCCGTCGACTACACCGGCACACGTGCCGGCGATCTTCACCACGCCGCCGGCCGACGCCGCGTTCACCGCGTCCCGCACCGCCGACGCGTCGGCGCTCGAGAAATCCGTCGTATTGCCGGTGTACGAGGCAAAGCAGACATTTGCGGCTGCCGAAGCCGGCGGATTCACCGCCTGGGCCAGCTGCATCACACTGAAAGATGCCGTCGCCAGCGCCGTCGCCAGCAGCGTGCGCGAAAAATGAGTAGAGAATCGTGGTGTGATCATTTTTGTGCAAAGAAAAAAGAAATGAGGAATGAGAAAAAAGTGGCATGCGTCACTCTTTTCTCATTCCTTTTCACTCGCTTCTTTTCACAATAACGCCCATACCCCCTCGACCGAAATACCCAAACTGCATATTTCTGGGGTAGGCGATGTTGGGTATTTTTTGGGTAGATGCGTCGGGAAAACAGCATCACACCGATACAATCCCACGCGACGTGAGGTACGGACTCCCCCAGCCGCGCACTCGTTCTGTCGTGCGCACCCGGCTCATGGATGCACTGGCGCACTGGCGCGATCTGCGGCTGATCCAGATCGTGGCACCCAGCGGCTACGGCAAAACCACGCTGGCCACCACCTGGATTCACGCGATGGCCACCCTCCCGGCCGCAGAACGCCCGGCGATCGCCTGGATTTCCCTCATCGAAGATCTCGACGCCGATCACCTGCTGCGGCTGTGGATCGAGGCTCTTGCGCCGCACGTCCCGAGCGTGCGCGACCTGTCGAACTACGACGGCACGGCCGAGTTCGCCACGCCACAGCGCATTCGCCTCTTCTGCGATCAGATCGCCGCCGCGGCAACGCCCATCGTCCTGGTGATCGACGACTACCACCTCGTTCACGATCACGCCGTCCACGCCGTCACGCAGCAGGTGCTCGACCTTGCCCCGGCTCCGCTGCACCTCATCCTGTTGTCGCGCACCACCCCGCCGCTGCAGCTCGATCAGCTCATCCTCGACGACGCCGTGCTGCCCCTGGCGGAAAGCGACCTGCGCCTCGATCACGCAGAATTCGCCGTGTTCGCCGACGCGTTCGACATCGCTCATCTGCCCACCGCCATGCTCGCCGAAGTCGAGTCGGTCTGCGCCGGCTGGGTCACCGGCCTCAAACTGCTGGCCTACGACCTGCAGCACGATCGCGTGCACTCACCGCTGTCCGTCCACGCGTCATCGGATCATTTCTTCCTCCACCGCGTGCTGCCCTCGCTGCCGATCGACCAGCAGGCGATCCTCGAATCCACCGCCCCGCTGCCCTATCTGACCGCCGAGCTGCTGGCCACCGTCTCGGCACGTCCCGTGCACGAATGCGCCGGCATCCTGCGAGAGATTGCCGCGGCCAACGCCTTCGTCACCGTCTACGCCTCGCATTCCGGCGACGCCCGGTCGTACCGGCTGCATCCGCTCTTCCGCAGCTTCCTGCAGCGCCGTCACGCGCACAGAGAAAATCTCGAACCCTTGGGGCGCGCCGTCGTCTGGCTGCTCGAACACGACGCCGACGCGGCGATGACGCTGCTGCACGAACAGTTCGACGGCGGACGAAGGGCGAGCGCCGCCGTGCTCGACGCGCTGGCCGCTGCCGTCCGCCGCGCTATGCTGCGCTTCGACCGCATCTCCATGCAGCGCTGGCTGCACGCCATCCCGGACGAAATCATCGCCGCACATGCGCCGCTGGCCGTCGCCGCCGGCTGGCACGCGTGGTTCTTCGATATGCGAGACGAACAACGGATGCACACCATCTGGCAGCGCGCCGCCGACGCCGTCGCTGCCCTGCCGAGCAGCGCCGCGCACGACGAACTACGCGCCGAGGCGATGCTGCTGCAGGCAATGCGCTGCCTCGTGCTCGACAAGGGCGACGGCGCGCTGCAGGCGATCGAAGCCGCCGAACGCGCGCCCCACGCACCCAACGGGCTCGCCGCCGCCTACATTCCGATGCTGCGCAGCGTATTCTTCGACGCCGACGACGACATCGACGCACGGCTGCAGCGCATTCAGATCGCCTCGGACATCTGCGAACGCATCGGATTCGGCCACGGCGTCATCGAAATGATGGTCGCGCAGGTCATGCTGCACTGTAGCAATTGTTCGTTCGAAGATGCACAGGCCACCGCCGGGCATCTGCTGGCCGTCGTCGCCCGCGCACACTGGCACTACAGCACGTACGTCCCGCACATTCACTACATCCGCGGGGAGATGTACTACCTGACGAATCAGATCGCCGCAGCGCGTAAATTCCTGCAGCAGGCCATCGACGCCTCACGCGCCGTCGACGACGCGCCGTCGGTGACGCTGTACATGGCCGAAACGCTGCTGCAGCTTTGCGACGCCGCGCAGCACCCTCAGGATTCTCTCGACTTCGACTTCGACGTCGATGCCGATGCGAGCGCCTGGGCCGACATCACCCACGGCAGGCACGCCATCAACGTGGCCATGGCCGCCTGGCCACGCCTGCTGCGTGACTTCCGCGCCGGCCGTCTCAGCGCATGCAGCCAGACGGCCGAGTGCCTGCGCATCACCGTTGCCGATCTCGATGAACGCACGAACGATCGCGTCCGGCTGGCGGTGCTCGCCGGAGCCGTTTTCAGTGGCCGCACCGACGACGTCGTCCGCACCAAGCTGCGCGAACTGCGCGCGGATCTGACCAGGGCACACTTCGACCTGATGCGCATTCAGGTGCTGGCACTGCAAACGCTGGACGCCCGTCAACGCGGCGACGCCACCACGCATGCGTCGCTGTTCGCCGAACTGCTGCCGGAGATCGAGCGCACCGGCATGATGCGCCTGCTGCTCGATCTTCCTGGGCAGTTCGCACTCGCGCCGAATCTCATCGACAACCAGCAGCTGACACTGCAAGAAAGCCGCATCCTCAAGAAACTCGCCGACGACCACAGCCCGAAGGAGATCGCAAAACTGCTGCACCTGAGCGTCGGCACCGTGCGAGTGCACATTCGCAGCATCTACCGAAAGCTGCAGGTGCATTCCCGGCATGAAGCCGTGGCCAAGGCACGCGCCGCCGGGCTGCTGCCGGCCGATCAGCCGTTCTCCGCGCGGTGAAAAACTTCGGCGGCGGGCAGGTCGTGCGCTTGCCCGTTCGTCGCCGCCCATTCCCGCACGCGCTGCTCCACCCGCTCGAAGTCGGCGCTGAGCTGGCTGTAATGTGCACGCAGCGCTTCGATCTTGACGTCGAGCGTCTCCGCAATGTCCACGGCGTGATTGACCTCCGGCGCGCTCATGACGTACAGCTCGCGCACCTTGTGCGGCTCGAGGCCGGCGGCCAGCAGCTCGGGGAAATCCCACGGATTCTGCGCCGCGGGATACATGGCGGCCATGGCCGCGGCCCCGGCGGCCAGATGATCCGGATGATGCCGCGGCACCGAGTACGTCGGCTTCCACGTGCGCTCCGGCGACTGACACAGCAGGCGCGTCGGGCGCACGGTGCGAATCAGCCGCACCAGATCGCGGCGCAGGTCGATCGACGGCGTCAGCACACCGTCGGGGTAATCCAGAAAAAACACCCCGCGCAGGCCGAGCACGGCGGCGGCGGCGCGCTGTTCGGCCTTGCGCGTCGCGGTGATGGCGCGGCGCGCCTGCGGGCCGACGTCGCGTGCATCGTCCGAGCCGCCGCCCGAAGCATCGGTGCACACCACGAGGTGCACGTCCCAGCCCTGCCGCGCCCACAGCGCGAGCGTGCCGGCGCAGCCGAATTCGGCGTCGTCCGGGTGCGCGACGACGGCCAGGGCGATCTGGGGACTTGCAGCATTCGACATGGCGTGCACTCTACTCCTGAATCGCCCTAACCCCTAATCCCTCTTCCCTCTCCCCCCTTCCCTCTCCCCTCTTCCCTCTTCCCTCTTACCCTCACATCTCCCGCCGCACCGCAGGCATGTACAGCCAGTCGCTGTACGGGAGGTACATCCGGCGCAGGACGAGCGTGCTCAGTGCATAGAATGACATTCGCGTCAACGGCACACGCACGCTGCGCGACGCTGGATCGTACCGTTGACCTGGCACGAGGAACCAGTAGCCGGCTTCTCCGGGGCGCACGGCGCGCAGCGACACACCGGGGTAGCGCATGCCCCACCCGATGAATTCGTACAGATAGGGCGTCTCGCTGCTCGCCACCACCGCCGGGTCGACGTAGAGCTCGATCGTCAACGGATTGGTGATCGACGGCAGCAGCAGATAATCCTGCGAAGCCTGCAGACGGAATGAGTACATCAGCAGGCTGCCCAGCGGATCGATCGGCGGCGGCTCGGACGTCAGCGTAAAGATGAAGCGGCCGGTGACGCCCTGCGCCGGCACGGTGATCGTCGCCGAGCTGGTCGTCGTCACGACGCCGCCGCTCTGGCCGTCGATTTCTCCGCTCGCTACGCCGACGTACGTGAACGACTGTGTGGCCAGGCTCGATCCGCCGGGGCCGATCACTACGATGTCGACCGACCTGCCTTCGACGCCGGGCGGCATGATGAAGTCGATGCGCCCGTCCGACAAGATGGTGAACGACACCAACGCAGACCCGTTCACCCACACACTCTGCGCACCGTCGAAGCCGCTGCCCAGCAGCGACACCGGCATGCCGCCGCTGGGCATACCCGTCCGTGGCCACACGGCGCCGATCGCCGGCGGCGGCGGCACGTGAGCGACGGCGATCTCGTACGTCACCTCGCTGCCGTCCGGTGCCTGCACGGTCACCGTCACCGTCACCGGGCCGCTGCTGGAGCCAAGCGGACACTCGTTCGCGCTGCACGGGCCGGCCGACGAGGTGAGCGTGTACACCGCACCCGAATCGCTGGTCGTCGGCGTGATGAAGATCGTCGTCTGCGTCAGCGCGATGCGCGCGGTGTACTCGAGCGTGCTGCTGACGAACACCGGCGTCAGCACGCCCGGCGTGATCTGCAGATCGCTCAGCGCCGCGTCGCTCGACTGCGCTCGTGTGATCTCGATGGCGTACGTATTCGTCGTGACGCCGTCTTCGGCGACGACCGTCACGGTGACAACGTTCACGCCCGGGTCGAGCGTGCACGAGCTGCTCGTGCAGTCGCCGTGCGGCCCGGTG
>JBIIIA010000027.1:0-16232 GCA_044235195.1 Thermoflexales bacterium | reverse complement strand
TCTCCCCTCTCATCCCATTCCCCGAGCAGTTCGACTTCCAGCTCCAGCGCGATGCCGAACTCGGCCAGCACCGCCTGCTGTGCCGTGCGAATCAGCGCCGCGATGTCCGCCGCGCTCGCCGCGCCATCGACGTTGAGGAAGAAGTTGGCGTGCTTCTCCGCGATCATCGCCCCGCCCACGCGCCGCCCTTTCAGGCCGCACGATTCGATCAGGCGGCCGGCGTAATCACCGGGCGGATTCTTGAACATGCTGCCGAGGCTGGCGCCCGGCGGCTGGCTGGCCTTGCGCCGCGCCGAGAATTCGTTCGCGCGCTGCTCGATGGCCTCACGCGGCTCACGCACCAGATCGAACTGCGCGGCCAGCACCAGCGCGCGCTCCGCGCGCACCGCCCGCTTCAACGCCGTGCGCCGATATTCGAATTCCAACTGCGCCGCCGGCATCCACTCGGCCGCACCGCCCGGCGGCCGCACCAGCGCCGCGTGCAGATTCGACGCCACGTCCATCCCGTGCGCCCCGGCGTTTCCCACCACGGCTCCGCCCACGGTGCCGGGCACGCTGATCGCCCACTCCAGCCCGGCCACGCCGCGCTCGATGCACTCGCGCGCCAGCGTGATCAACATCGCTCCGGAATCGGCCTCGACGCGCACGCCGCCGTCGCGCTCCTGCCAGCGCACGTCCTTGGCGCGGTTCAAGACCACCAGCCCGCGCACGCCGCGATCGGACACCAGCACGTTCGCGCCGCCGCCCAGCACCGTGCACGGCAGCCCGGCCCGCTCGGCGTACGCCACGGCGGCGACGAGCTCGGCCGCCGTGCGCGCCTCGAACAGCAGATCGGCCGGGCCGCCGATGCGCGACGACGTGTGGCGCGCCAGAATTTCATCGCGCCGCGCGCGTGCCGGAATTTCCTCGGGATCGATCGCCATGGCTCGCATCATGCACCGCGCAGCATGGCCAGCAGCCGCTGCCCGACCACGTTGCCGTCGCCGGCGCTCAGCGTGATCACCACATCACCGCCGCGCACCTGCGACAACAGCAGCCCGGCCGCTTCGCCGATGCCGGCCGCCGGGCGCGCCGTCGCCTTCTGCACGCGCCGCGCGATCTCGATCGGGTTCAGCGAATTCGCGGCGAAGCCGAAGTCCTCGGCGCGTTCGCGCGCGGCGTAGATCGGCAGCACCACCACTTGGTCGGCATCGCCGAACGATGCGGCGAATTCCTCCAGCAGCGCCGTCGTGCGCGAGTACGTGTGCGGCTGCCACACCGCCCAGATCTTCGCCAGCGGATAGCGCAGCCGCGCCGCGGCCAGCGTGGCGCGAATCTCGGTCGGATGATGCGCGTAGTCGTCGATGACGCGCACGCCGCGCGCCTCGCCGATCACCTCGAAGCGACGTTCGGCGCCGCGAAACGAACCGAGCGCCGCGGCCGCCTGCGCCACCGGCACGCCGCACGCATCGGCCACCACCAGCGCCGCCAGCGCGTTGCGCACGTTGTGCTCGCCGGCCACGCGCAGCGAGCAATGGCCGCCCACTTCGCCGCCGGCCCCGGGCCCGTGAAAAGAAAAGTCCATGCCGCCGAGCGTGTTGGCGCGCACGTTCACCGCGCGCCACGCGCCGCGATGAATGCCGTAATCGACGCACGTCGCGCGCATGCCGGCCCGGCTCACCATCGCCGCCGCCCCTTCGTCGTCGGCGCAGGTCACCACCAGCCCGTCCTCCGGCACCGACGCCACGTACGCCGCGAACGCGGCGTGCACCGCAGCTTCGTCGGCGTACGTATCCGGATGATCGAACTCGACGTTGGTGACCACGGCCACGCGCGGCGCGTAGCGCAGGAACGTGCGGTCGTATTCGTCGGCCTCGAGCACGAAGGCGTCGCCGGCGCCGTGGCGTGCATTCACGCCGAGCGCCGCCACGTGGCCGCCGATGACGTACGACGGATCGAGGCCGGCGTCGAGCAGCACCGTGGCGCACATGGCCGACGTCGTCGTCTTGCCGTGCGTTCCGGCCACGCCGATCCCCACGCGCCCCTCCAGCAGCACCGACAGCAGATCGCCGCGGTGCCAGATGCGCAGCCCGCGCCGCCGCGCTTCGATCAGCTCGGGTTCGTCCGCGGCGATCGCCGACGACGGCGCCAGCACGTCGACCGGGCCGCCCAGCGCCGCGCCGTCGAGATGCGCCGCGTCGTGTCCGACGAACGCCGGGATGCCCTCGGCGACCAGCGCGTCGAGCACGGGCGAAGCCGCGCGATCGTCGCCGGACACGCGCACGCCGCGCGCGTGCAGCAGCCTCGCCAGCGCGCTCATGCCGGCGCCGCCGATTCCCATGATGTGGATCCGCAGTTGCTCGAGTTCAGCCATATCTTTTTTGGGGGGCAATCGTAACCGCAGCATTCGGCGCATTCGCCCACGCTCAACGGTTCGAGCAGTTCAGATAAATGCGATGATCACGAACAGAAACAACACGACCAGTGCCACGATGAGCGGCACGCCGGCCAGGATGACGAACGCTGACGCCTCGACGAAGAGGAAGTTCGACCAGCCGCCGGGCGGCGGCAGGAAGAGCGCCGGACCGGTGCTCGGAAACTGCCCCTGGTCCGGCAGCAGACCCTGATTGAACGCGAAGCGCGCCACCGTGCTCAATACCATCCACGCATTCGCCGCGCCGACGAGCATGCCCAGCACGCCGTCACGAAAGCCGGCCCGTCCGCGCCCGATGGCTTTTCCCGCCGCGAACGCGCTCGTCATCGTCGGGCCGAGGTAGCCGAAAAACACCAGCAACAGAAACGGCAGCGTGAGCAGCGCGAATCGACTGAGCTTAACTCGATCGGCAGCAGACAATTGCCGATCGAAGTCGAGGCCGAAGGTCAGCGCCGCCGACGCGAAGCTGGTCAGCCGTTCGACGCCATTGAGTGCCTGCAGCGCGAACAGCCCGAGCACGATCGCCGCGGACGCGATGAGCTCACGCTTCCAGCCGCGCATCGCACCAGCGATGACGAACAGCGCTCCGAAAATCACGAACACGACCGTTGCGTTAATCACCGACGACCTCCACCATGACCCGCGCAATGCGTTCTGCGCCGTCGCACTGTGCCAGCTTCAGCGACGCTGCGCGCATCGCCGCAAGCTCGGCCGGATTCTGCAGCAGCCCGACCACGCGCGTCACTAGTTCACCCGCGAGCGCACCGTCCTCGAGCAGCGTCGCCGCACCGCGATCGACGAGATACTGCGCGTTCACTTTCTGAAAGCGCCACGTGTACGGATACGGCACCAGCACCGCCGGCAGCCCGACGCACGGCAGTTCACCGAGCGCGCTCGCGCCCGACCGACACACGGTCAGATCGGCCGCCGCCATGGCGTCGACCATTTCTTCGTGCAAATACTGATGCACGCGCCAGCGCGCGCGCACCGCTGCCGGCGCCTGCGCATGAGCGTCGGCCACCTCCTGCCAGCTCGTCGCCCCGGTCACCTGCACGACGGTGCACACGGCGGTGAGCTCCTCGATGCCGGCGACCACGGCGCGATTGATGCTCTGTGCGCCGCGGCTGCCGCCGAACACCAGCAGGACGCGGCCATCCTCGGGCAGCGACAGCCGCTCGCGCGCGTCGTCACGATTCGCACCGGCGAACGCCTCGCGCACCGGATAGCCGGTGACGACCATTTTTTCCTCGGCCACGAACCGGGCGGATTCTTCCGTGGTCACGGCGATGCGCTGCGCGAAGCGCGCCATGAGATTTAGCGCCAGCCCGGGCTCGATGTCCGGCAGGTACACGACCGCCGGCACACGCCGCAGGCGGGCGGCCAGCGCCATCGGCACGCCGACGAAGCCGCCCGTCAGCAGCACTACGTCCGGGCGAAACGCCGCGATGTGCCCGAGCGCCTCGCGCAGGCCGCGCAGCAGGCGCAGCACGCCGCGCACCATGCCGAACACGCCGACGCCGTTCAGTGCGCCGGCGTGAATCGTCGCGAACGGCACGTCCTCGCGTTCCACGAGTGCGCGCTCCATGCCGTCACTCTCGCCGACGAACAGCACGGCCGGTGACCTGCCGTCGGAAGCGGCGGCGGAGCCGCTCGAGCTGCTCTTGTGCATGCGACCAAGCGCGCGCAGGACGCTCAGCGCCGGCAGCACGTGGCCGGCGGTTCCACCGGCTGAGATCATGACTCGCAAGGAATGTGAGTTGGCCATTGCGTTGAATTCTCCTCTTCGACGGCTCACGCTTCTGCTCCGCCGCGGCCTCCGCCGGCGCCGTGGCAGTGTCCATGACGCTGCCGCGGGAAATCGATGCCAGCATGCCGCACGCCAGCAGCAGCGACACCAGCGACGATCCGCCGTAGCTGATGAAGGGCACCGGCACGCCGGTGAACGGAATCAGTGCGAGCACCGACAGCAAATTCATCGACGTCTGCACCGCGACCCAGACGGTGATCCCCACCGCCAGATACGCCCCGAACGCCGAACGACTGTTCATGGAGATGGACACCCCGCGCCACACGAAGACGCCGACGAGTCCGAGGAAGAAGATCAGGCCGACGAAACCCATCTCATCGACGAGCACGGCGACGATGGAATCCGTGTGCGGCGTGGGGAGAAAAGAAAATTTCTGATAGCTGGCGCCGATGCCGTGGCCGAGCCAGCCGCCGCTGCCGAGCGTCAGCATGAGTTGACGAATGTGATAGTCCTTCGTGCGCCACGGATCGGCGACCGATGCCAGGAACGTCGATAGACGCTCGGAGGCATGGTCGTTCACCTGCACCATGATGACGAACAACAACGCGAACGTGCCGAGCACCAGCAGGATCTGGCCCACCGAGGCCTCGGACATGAAATACATCGTCAGCATCACCACGGACAACACGAAGGCGGTGCTGAGATCGGGCTGCATCAGCACCAGCCCGATCACGAAGCCAATGACCACGCCGTACGGCAGCAGGCCCTCGGTGAACGTGCGCAGTTCCTTGCGCCGACCAGCCAGCCAGGCCGCGGCGTAAATCGACAGGCCGAGCTTGGCGAATTCCGACGGCTGATACGAGCCATTGGCAAGTGAGCGCTGCGCGCCGAACACACTCACCCCGGCGAATTCCACCCAAAGCAGAGACAACACGGTCAACCCCAGCAGCGGCAGGGCGACCCGGCGCACGAGGGCAAAATCGACGACCGCCAGGATGGTGAAGCCGACCAGGCCGATTCCGAACGCCCGCAGCTGGTTCGAGAACACCGTCAGCGGATTCGCGTGTTCGACGTACGACCAGTAGAACGTCGTGCTGTACACCATGACCAGGCCGAGCAGCGAAAGCAGCGCCACCGTGCCGAGCAGGATGCGATCGGGCGCCGGGCGTTCGCTGATGCCGCGCCGCAGCACGGTGCGTAATGATGACTGCATTTCAGTGCTCCTTTTCTTCCTGCGCAGCGTCGCGCACCATGGCGGCGAAGGCGGCGCCGCGCTGCGCGAAGTCGCGGAATTCATCGAAGCTCGTGCCGCCCGGCGACAGCAGCACGACGTCGCCCGGCCGTGCGATGCGGCGAGCAGCGGCGAATGCATCCGCCAGGCGCGGCGCGATCGTCCACTGCGCCGGCGCGTCCGACGTCGCTGCGCGCAAATGCGCCAGCACGTCCGCCACCATCGGGCCGAGCTCGCCGAACAACACCACGTGGCGACAGCGCTGCAGCATCAGCGCAGCCGCTTCCTCCCACGGCAGATGCTTGTCGCGCCCGCCGCACAGCAGCACCACCGGCGCCTCGAACACACGCAGGCCGGCCGCCAGCCGCTCCGGCGCCGTGGCGATCGAATCGTCGTAGTAGCGCACGCCGTCGATTTCACCGACGAGCTGCAGGCGATGCTCGACGCCGCGAAATTCCTCGGCTACGGCGCGCACGGCCGCCATCTCCGCGCCGGCGACGCGACACACCACGGCCGCAGCCAGCACGTTCGCCACGTTGTGGTCGCCCATCAGCTGCAGACGGCTGCGGTGGCAAATCACTTCTTCGACGCCGGCCAGCCGCAGGCGCAGGTCGCCCGCTGCGTCGAGCCACGCCCCTTCACCGTCCGGTTCGCGCCGCAGGCTGAACCACACGACGCGCCCGGCGCCGGCCGCCATCGCCGCCGTCACCGGATCGTCGGCGTTCAGCACGCGCACATCATCGGCCGTCTGAAAATCCACGATGCGCTGCTTGGCGGCGATGTACGCCTCCATCGTTCCGTGGCGATCCAGATGATTGGGCGTGATGTTCGTGATGCAGGCGATGCGCGGCGAACGCGTCATCAGCTCCAGCTGGAACGACGACAGCTCCATGACCACGCGATCGTCCGGCGCGATCCGCGCAGCATCGCCGATCAGCGGATTGCCGATGTTGCCGCCCACCCACACCGATCGGCCGTCGCGTTCCGCGTCGCGGTGCAGCATGTGGCCGATGAGCGTGGTCGTGGTCGTCTTGCCGGCCGACCCGGTGATGCCGATGATCGGCGCCGGGCATTGTTCGAAAAAGATCTGCGCGTCGTTGGAAAGCGGCACGCCGCGCCGCCGCGCTTCGAGCACGATCGGCAGGTCGATCGGCACGCCGCCGCTCAGGCACAGCAGTTCGCAGTCGTCGAGCAGCGTCAGCGGATGTCCGCCGAAGTGCGTGCGCAGCCCGGCCAGATCGCCGAGGTCGCCGACGTCCACGTTCGCCTGCGCATCGCTCAGCACGACGCGCGCGCCCTGCCCGACCAGCCAGCGCGTCAGCGCCTTGCCCTGCCGCGCCGCGCCCAGGATCACGACGCGTCGGCCGGCATAGGCCGGCCGTGGAGAAGAGCCGTTCGCCTCGTTCATCGTGGATTCCCGAACAGCGCCAGGCCGACGCCGACCATCGCCGTGATGATGGCGATCAGCCAGAAGCGCTGCACGATCTGCGGCTCCGACCAGCCGAGCAGCACGAAATGATTGTGCAGCGGCGACATTTTGAAAAAGCGCCGCCCCTCGCCGTACTTGCGTTTGGTGTACTTGAAATACGCCACCTGAATCATGACCGACAGCGCTTCGCTCACTGGCACGAGGATGATCAGCGGCAGCAGCAGCCACTGCCCGGTCATCAGCGCGATGACGCCGAGCGCAGCGCCCAGCGACTCGCTGCCGAGGCCGCCCATGAACACCTGCGCCGGGTGCACGTTGAACCACAGGAATCCCAGCAGCGCACCGACCATGACCATGCACAGCATTGTCAGGAACGACTGGCCCTGCAGATACGCGATCACGCCGTACGCCGCGAATCCGATCAGCGATAGCAGCGCCGCGAGGCCGTCGAGGCCGTCGCTCAAATTCACGGCGTTGGCCGACGCATGAATGATGAACACGGCGATCGGGATCCACAAAATGCCGAGCTCGAACGGCGACGGGATGCCGGGAACCGCCATTCGGTTGATGCCGAAGCCCTGGTTCATCGCCACCGCCGCAATAGCGGCGATGACCAGCTGCACGAGTGCCTTGGTGCGCCCGCGCATGCCTTCGCCGCGTCGCACGCCCTTGACGCCCATGTAGTCGTCGATCGCGCCGAACACGGCGAACGCCAGCATCACGAACACCGGAATGGCCAGCGACGTTCCGACCAGCACCACGCCGGCGAAATTGTCGGTCACGCGAGCAGCCACGCGCGTGTAAAGATACATCGCGGTGAGCATGGCGGTGGTCACGCCGACGAAGAGCGCGCCGCCCATCGTCGGCGTGCCCATCTTCGTCATGTGGCTCTGCGGCCCGTCGATGCGAATGATCTTGCCGATTTTCAGCCGTCGCAGCAGCGTGATGAGCGGATTGCCGAGCAGAACGGAGACCAGAAAGGACGCCCCACCGGCGACCAGACACACGCCCATGGCGGGCAGCGAACGCATTTCATCCATCGAATCCTCCGAGAGCAGCGACGATTTCTTCCATGTGCATCCCCCGGGATCCCTTGACCAGGATGACGCTTTTCGACTCGACCAGCGTGTGCAGCAGCGCGATCGCATCGGCGTTCGTGGCGACGGAATACACGCTCTCCGCCGGCGCACCGCATTCCCGCGCCGCTCGCGCGATGATGCGCGAACGTTCGCCGACGCACACGATCCGATGCGCCACCAGCGCCGCGCGACACCCCACTTCTTCGTGGCCGACCTGTTCGGCGTCGCCCAGCTCGAGCATGTCGCCGAGCACTGCGATGCGCGGAAATTCGCCGTCGATGTCCTTCAGCAGATTCAGCGCGGCGATCGTGGACTGCGGCGACGCGTTGTAGCAGTCGTCCAGCACGATCGAATCGTGCGGCCCGCGCGCCACGACCAGCCGCAGCTGCGTCGGCTCGTCGCCGAGGCCCTGCGCCACGTCCTCCAGCGTATAGCCCTGCGAAAGCGCCACCGCCGCCGCGCTGAGCGCGGTGTGCACGCTGTGGCGACCGAGCAGCTTCAGATGCACCGGGACGGACGCGCCGGCGAAGTGCAGCCGGAAGGAAACGCCGTTCAGCCCGTGGCTGGCGATGTCGGTCGCGCGCACGTCGGCCGAAGACGCCAGGCCGAACGTCAGCACGCGCGCCGACGTCAGTGCAGCCATTGCGGACACGCGCGCATCGTCGGCGTTGAGCACCGCCACGCCGCCGGCCGACGTCGGCGGCAGCGCCTGCACGAGCTCCGCCTTGGCACGGGCGATGTTCTCGATGGATCCGAGCGATTCGAGATGCACCGGCCCCACCAGCGTCACCACGCCGACGGTGGGCAGCGCCCAGCGACAGTACGACTCGATCTCGCCGCGGCGATCCATCCCCATCTCGATTACCGCGAAGCGATCGGTCGGCCGCAGGCGCAGCAGCGTCAGCGGCACGCCGATGGCGTTGTTGCGATTTCCTTCGGTCTTGAGGACGGGATGCCGCACCGCGAGGACCTGCGCGATCATCTCCTTCGTGGTGGTCTTGCCGACGCTGCCTGTGACGCCGATCACCGTGGCCGCGCAGCGCTGCCGCCACCACAGCGACAAGCGCTGCAGCGCCTCGAGCGGATCGGAGGCCACCCAGATCCACGGGCCGTCGCTGGTGCGGGCGACGCCCGGCGTCAGAACTTCGGCCCGTGCGCGCATGCCGGCGATGACATCGCCGCGCGCTTCGGCGATCAGCACCAGCCGCGCGCCGCGCTCCAGCGCTGCGAATGCGTAGTCGGCGCCGTCGACGCGCTCACCGGGCAGCGCCACGAACACGTCTCCCGGCGCCACTTCACGTGAATCGATGCGGAACTCGCCGAGCGGCGCGCTGTCCGCCGCCGTGCGCATGCCGGGGACGGAGAGAAAGTCGAGGATGTCTGCGAATGTCGGGCTCATGGGTTATCCGGCGGAACGCCGAGCAGGCGAACGCTGTGCTCGGCGACGTCGTGAAAAACATCGATGGTCGTTTTGTTCGCCCACGTCGAACTGGTCGGCTGATCCAGCTTGACGAGGATCGTCACGCGCGGATTATCCGCCGGCAGAAATCCGACGTACGAAACGAACGTATCGTCGGCGATGCGTCCGTCGCGGTAGTACTGCGCTGTGCCGGTTTTGCCGGCTACGGTGTAGCCCTCCGGCGCGATTTCGGGCGTGGCGCGCATGGTGGCGTCGCGCATGATGCTGCGCATGAGCCGCGCCGTTTCGGTAGAAATCGCCCGCTGCAAGGGGACCGGCTGCTTGCGAATCGCCGGCGCATCCGGCGGATTCCACTGCTGAATCACGAACGGCTGCATCAGCATGCCGTCGTTGCCGATCGCGTTCACCGCGTTGATCAGCTGATACGGCGTCACCGACATGCCCTGGCCGAATGAACTGGTGGCGAATTTCTGGCGGCTCCAGCCGGCCGTGTTCGGCGCGTCGAGCACGCCGACCGCCTCGCCGTACAAATCGATGCCGGAGCGGCTGCCGAACCCGAATACGCGCATGCCGTTGTAGAACGCCTCCGGGCCGAGCGCCTGCGCGATCTGCACGGTCACCACGTTCAGCGAACGCGCCAGCACGTCCGTCAACGTCACGGCGCCGTATGCGCGGCCGTCGGAATTGCGGATGACCGCGCCGTCGACGATGATGCGGCCGGCGTCGTCGAAGATCTGGTCGGGCCGCACGACGCCGGCGTCGAGCGCGGCCGCCATAGTGCAGAGCTTGATGACCGACCCCGGTTCGTACGTATCGGTGACCGCCGGGTCGCGCACCGTGCCCGCCGTGATCGGATCGGCCGCCAGTTCAGGGACGCGGCTCGGGTCGTAGCCTGGAAACGTAGCGGACGACAGGATCCGACCGGTGCGCGTCTCCATCACGATGATCTGCCCGGCGCGCGCGCCGGTATCTTGTATCGCACGCGCCAGCCGTTCTTCGACGTGCGCCTGAAGATGAATGTCCAACGTCAGCACCACGTCCGCGCCGCTCAGGGTGGGTTTGCTCTCGATGAGATCGATGCGCGCCCGACCGATGCGCAAGCCCGGGCGCTCCGCCAACGCATCGTCGGCGAATGCCTCGACCCCGGTGGCGTTGTCGGACATCGTGGATCGAAAGCCGACCGTCGGTCCGCCGATCGGGCCGAACGGATAGTGCCGCACCCACAGATTCTGCGGCTGCACCATCAGCGAATCCAGCCCGCTGCCCTGTACGCGTGACGCGTACGCGTCGATCGCCTCCTGCGTCCGCGTCACCACGCTCAGCGGCACGGCGAATGCCACGCTGTTCACCCGATTGGCGTTGCCGGCGACGATCTGTTCGATTTCCACGGCCAGCGCCGCCGGATCCCGACCGAGCACCGGCGCGATCGCGTTGGCCAGATGCTGCACCTGCTCCGGCCGCGTCACGCGCAGACGGTCGATCCACATCAGATAGGCGCGGTTGCTCACCGCCAGCACGTTGCCGTTGCGATCGAAGATTCGCCCGCGCGGCGCGATGGTGTTGACCGGCTGCGTCTGCTGGTCGCTGACGGCGGCCTCGAAGTTCGGGAAATCCACGCGCTGCGAGTACAGCGTCCGCCCGGCGACCAACAGCACGAGCAGGCTGAACGCGACGGCGACCACGATGATGCGGCGATTCGACAACATAGCTCGATTTCAGGGCTGTGCACCGGTCGAAGCGGTGATCGACATGCCGGCCGTGATCATCGGCGACGACACCAGTTCGTATTCGATGGCGACGGCTCGATATCCGAGCGCCTGCGCGCGCGCAGACATCTTCGCCGGCGTCGATTCCTCCCCCAGCAGCCGCCAATATTCGTTGATGCGATCGATGTGGTCCAGCCTGGCAGCCTCCAATTTGTTGATCTCGGCGTAATACAACGCAGTTCGCGTCGTAACCGACAGCCAGAGCAGCGCCAACAATGCGAAAACGACCCCGCTGATGATCGCCAGCCGGCTGCTGCGTTCCTCCATCCAACGGTAGATCCGGATCATCTCCTGTTCCCCACTAAGACTATGGTTAGACTTCTTAGCACAAAGCATACATTCTCTCACCAAAACTTTATCTTGAAAACAGAAAGAATGACGCAGACTTTCCCCGCGTACGGGCTCAGTCATTCGATGGATTCGGCGAGACGACGTCGTCCACCGGCGCGAGCCGTTCGGCGACGCGCAGACGGGCGCTGCGGGCGCGAGGATTGGCCGCAATTTCGTCGTCGGTCGGTGTGATCGGTTCGCGCGTGAGGATGCGCAGCTGGGCGTGCTGCGCGCGCATGTCGCCGAAGCCGGGTTCAGGCAAGACGGTGCGTGACAAGTCGCGAAATGCGTTTTTGACGATGCGGTCTTCCAGCGAGTGAAAGGCGATGACGGCGATGCGTCCGCCCGGCCGCAGCGCGCCGATCAGCGGCGGCAGGGCATCCGCCAGGCGCCGCAGCTCGTCGTTCACAGCGATGCGCAGCGCCTGGAACACGAGCGTGGCTGGATGAATCCGGCCGGAACGCACCGCAGCCGCCGCGCCGACGAGCTCGCGCAGCTGGCCGGTGGTGCGAATCGGCCGAGCCGCCCAGATGGCCTCGGCGATTCTGCGGGCGTTCTGCACGTCCCCGTATTCACGCAGCACGCGCGCGATCTCCGCCGGGTCGTTGTATTCGAGCCAGTCGGCCGCCGAGTGGCCGCGCGTGCGATCGAAGCGCATGTCCAGCGGGCCGTCGCGCATGAACGCGAAGCCGCGCTCGGCTTCATCGAGCTGAAACGAGGACAGGCCGAGGTCGGCGAGCACGCCGTCCAGCGGCGTCATGCCACAGCGTTCGGCGACGGCGAGTGCATCGTCCAGCCACGCCTGCTCGACGCGCAGCGTGCCGGCCGCCACGTCCGATGCCAGGCGCTGGCGCACGCGCGCCACGGCGTCGGCGTCGGCGTCGGTGGCGAGCACACGGCCGCCGGCCGCCAGCAGCGCCGCCGTGTGGCCGCCGCCGCCGGCCGTCACATCGAGGAAGCGACGGCCAGGCGCAGGCGCCAGCGCATCGACGGCCTCCCGCAAGAGTACGGTCACGTGCTTGAGTGTCACGCGAAGATCATACCCGCCGCGGCCCCCCGCTCACCACTTCTTCTGCGGGAACAGCCGCCGCACGAGCGCATCGGCCGGGATGCGCAATGCGCGCTCGGCGTCGCGCATGAAACGCGTGGCAATCAGCGCTTCGACTTTGCCGCGCAGGTTGGCCGTTTCGGCGACCAGGCATAACAGCGGCTCGAGGCGACGGTATTCGCTCTCGCGGCCGAACGCGAATCGCGCGTGGCGCACGATGGCACTGACGACATAGCGCGGCAGAGCCGCTGCCTGCCCCGTCATGCGCTTCACCTGGCTGCCGGGCGTGCGCGTGTAGCCCGGCGTGCGCCGATACATCGCGTCCAGCAGCACTTCGCCGAACCCGTACTGGCGATACTGACGCGCCAGCCCGCGCACGGTGGAACGGTGATGATGCTGAACGACGGCGTCCGGCGCCCACACCAGCCGCGCGCCGGCGCGCAGCTGAACGCGCCACGCCAAATCGACGTCGTCGCCGGTCACCAGTCGTGGGTCGAAGCCACCCACCGCCGCGAGCATCGAACGGCGGTACGAGGCATTTGCCGTGTACAGGTCGGGCAGAAAGATCTCCGCGCCGGCGGCGAAGCTGTTCAGCGGAGCATGCGTCTCGGCGAATCGTTCGACCGTGCTTCGTTCGGCATGGACGTACGGCACGATCGGCCCGCCGGCGCCGCCGACGGCCGCATCGTCGTAGGCCGCCGCCAACGCGCGCAGCCAGCCGCGATCGGCGATGCAGTCGGCGTCGGTGAAGGCCACGATCTCGGCGTTCGCGGCGCGCCAGCCGACGTTGCGCGCCGGAGCCGGCCCGCGTCGCTCACTCCGCAGCAGCCGCACCGGCAGCCCGGCCACGATCGCAGCCGTGTCGTCGGTCGACCCGTTTTCGACCACGATTACTTCACGTCGATCGACTGGATAGTCCTGCGCCAGCAGGCTGCGCACGCATCGCTCGATGGTGGCGGCGCCGTTGTACACCGGCACGACGACGGCGACGCTCTTCATCATCGCGCTCCACCGCCGGTGCGCGCTGTCCCGACCAGCACCGACAAAGCCGCCTTCCAGAAGCCGAGGTTGCTCAACAGCCGCGGCTCACCGATCAGCGCCGGCAGCACGTGCCGCCAGTCGCCGTCGAGCCCGCCCACACCGCCACCGGTTTCGTATGCGCCGAACACCGCGTCCGCGTGCGCGCGGCCGAGTGCGCGCCGCAGCAGGCTCTCGCGCCGCGTCGCCGTCCCCGGCAGCATCTCCACCAACGCGCACACGATGGCTTCCTGTCGATCGGCACTCCAGCCGACCACCGAGCCGGACAGCCAGCCGATCAGCCATTCTTCATCCGCCACGAGATCGGGCCCGGCGGCCAGCGCCGCGGCGAAACAATGCTGCGCCGAGCCGATTTCGTCAGCTGCCATCCAACGCGCAGCGTATTCGAAATACACAGCGGCTTCGGCAGTGCCGCGCAGCGCCGCGATCCCCGCCTGCAGCTCGCGCTGCGCGAAAAATTTGTCGAGGCGTCGCAGTTCGTAGTGCAGCTGATTGGCGAGGTTGCGCGACATGCTGCCCGGCGTATCCCGATACGAAAACAGCACGTCGTCCTGATAACCGAACCGGTAGCCCGCCCGGGCGATGCGCATCCAGAGATCGACGTCCTCGGCCGCACGCAGCGCAGGATCGAACGGCCCAACCTCTTCGATGCAGCGCCGCCGCACGAGGACCGAACCGACCGCCGGAAAAAATTCGCGCAGCAGCAACGCGCGCAGAACCGCACCCTCACGGCGTGGATGAACTTCGCGCACCACGTGCCTGCCATCGGCGTCGATGTGCTGCCATGCGCTGTAGGTCAGGCCGAGCTCCGGATGTTCTTTCAAGTACGTCGTCTGCACGGCGAGCTTGCACGGGGGAATCAGATCGTCCGCATCCAAAAAGAGAATCTGTTCGCCACGCGCCAACGCGAAGCCATGATTGCGCGCAGCCGACAGACCGGCGTTTTCCTGACGAACGGCTACGATGCGCTCGCCGTAGCGCTCCAGCACAGCCGGCGTCGCGTCGGTGGATCCATCGTCGACGACGATCACCTCGAAGTCATTGAACGTCTGCGTCAGTGCGCTTTCGATTGCATCTCCGACGTAACGCACATGGTTGTACGTCGGAATCACGATGGACACTTGCGGCATTTGTTTACTCCTGTAGTCGCATTGAAAACCTCGGCTCCTCGGTCAGTGCACGAATCACCCCCGAGAACACCCCCCTGTTGCGCAGCCATCTCGGTCGAACGGCGAGCGCCGCCAGAGACCGACGCAGCTGCGTAGAGCACCACGGCATCATGAGCATGCGAAGCAGTGTGAGATCGGCATGCACATGCCGGCGAATTTGGTTCTGCTCGACACTCTTCGGTAAAGCGCCGATCATGCGATCGACGAATGAAAAGGCATCGCAGCCGGAGACGTGCATGGCGCGGTCCACCAGCGCCGCCTCCAGCCACTCTATGCTGCGCGGCCACGCCGGGTCCATGGCCACGGCCCGCAGCAGAGTTTGCGCAGCGCCGGCATCGTCTCCAGTGGATGCACGGCGGCACGCTTCGCCGAACGCCGCTCCGCTGCGCAGCTGCGCCTCGTGCCCGCGCAGGCGCTCCGCACACGCGGGAAGCTGATCGAGAAGAGCGTCGACGTACTGCGGCGCAGATCGAGTGCGCGGCCCGGTCGCATCGGCGACCAGGCGAGCGACGAGCGCCTCCGGATCGCGCTGCAGCGCCGGCAGAAATCCGAGCGCCCGATGGAGATGCTGTGCACCGCGCACACCGTCGCCGTTCGCATAACAGCGGCCGGCGAGAAAGAAATGCATGTTGCCATACGCCGTACTCCGCATCCGGTGCGATGGCTGCCCCGTGGACATTTCGGCGTCGAGCGCGGCCAGCGACGCCGCAGCGAGCGACGACACGTCGCTCATCATTCCGCTCGCAGTAATGCGATACACGCCGAGCGGCTTCTGCACGCAGATCATGCTCGCACCGCCGCGCGTCAGATTCAGCCACGTGCGCCAGTCGCCGCACCACGCCGAGTCGTACCCGCCGATCTTCTCGAGCGCCGGGCGGCGAATCAGCGGCCCGCCGGACCACACTACGTTCGCCTGCAGAATGTCTCCGTAGCTGCCCTGTGGCAATCCGACGGTGTGTTCCAGCAGGCGGCCGGATTCGTCGGCGTAGTGATAGCCGCAGTGGGCGGCAACGGCCGCCGGTGCGTCGTGGAGCGCGGCGACCTGCTGCGCGATTTTTTCCGGCAGGAAAAGATCGTCGTGATCGAGGAACCCCACCAGCTCGCCGCACGCCTCGGCCCAGCCGCGCCGCAGCGCCGACGCGCCGTAGTCGCCGCCGTGCTCGATGCGGATCGCACGCACGCGGTCGCGATAGCCGCTCAGCACTGCGGCAGTCTCGTCGGTCGATCCGTCGTCGACGACGATGTATTCGATCGGTTGGTAGGTTTGGCTGAGCACGCTCTCGATCGTGGCAGGCAGCAGATCTGCGCGATTCCACGTCGCGGTGACGATGCTCACCAACGGGCGCGCGTTCACGCAGTCACTCCGAGAGTCGTCAATTGTTCGCGCACCGCCTCGGCGTTTTCCACCGAAACGCGCATGACATCGGCGATCGCGCGAATTTCCGGCGCTCCGACGGCCGTGCCGGTCGGCAGGCACAACACGCGTCCGGTGAGCGATTCGGTGTGCGGCAGGTCGAACCCGGATTTCGGCGCACGAGAACGGTACGGCTCCATGCGGTGCA
>JBIIIA010000249.1:0-5261 GCA_044235195.1 Thermoflexales bacterium | reverse complement strand
CTGTCCGCGATTGTCGTTCCCTCTCCTGGAGCGTCATCCCGAACGTCTTGCCCCGTCCGTGCAGATGTTGCCACGAACGAGCCAGGGCAAGATGGAGGGATCTCTCTTCGTGTGGCATCGTCGATGATTTGAAATTTTTTCCCTTTTGGCGGATGCACCCATCGATGCGTCCACGACCGCTCGTCATACAATCGTCGCCTCGATGCGCGCTTACCGACTGGCGTCGTACGCCTTGCTCACACTCGCTGCGACTGCGCTGTACGGTGCGACGATGCACACGTCGGTGCAGCCTGCCGACAATGGTGAACTGCAGCTCGTGGCGCTCACGTTCGGCATCGCGCATCCTCCGGGCTATCCGTTGTGGTCGATGCTGGCCGGTCTGTTTGCGCGCCTGCCCGGTCTGCCTGCGCTCACGGGGATGGCGTTGTTTTCGGTCGCTTCGGCGGTGGCCACACTCATCGTCATGGCGCATACGGTGGAAATGGTCGTCGGGCAGTGTTCGACCTCCGGCGGGGCTCTGGCGGTGGGCATCGCTGCGGCCGCGCTGTTTGCGGTGGGGACAACGTTCTGGGTGCAGGCGACCACCGTGAATATTCGTGCGCTGACGACGCTTTTCGCTGCGCTGCTCACATGGGTCGCTGCGCGAGCGTACTGCGGACGGACGCTGCCATCCGTGCTCGGCGTGATCGTCGGCATGGCCGTGGCGCACCATCCGTCGCTGGCGTTCCCGGCGTTGCCCGTCGTCGCCTACGTGCTGCTCACCGAAGGGCGTCGCGGCGTTGGGAATCGAATGCTGCGCTTCGCAGTGTGGGCGGCGGCTGTGCAGGTTGTCTGGCTGTACCTGCCGCTGCGTGATGTGCCGGGTGCGGCGTTTGCGCCCGGCGGGCTGCGCACTCTCTCCGGATTTCTCGATCATGCATTGGCACGCGGCTTCGGCGGCGACATGTTCTGGTTCTTGTTCGTGGAGCCTGCGCGCCTGGCGGATCGCCTGATGCTTCTGCCGATGTTGAGTTCGTTCGCTTTGGGAACTCTGCCCGCAGTGGCGTTCGGCTTGGGGACACTCGTCGCGCTCGTGCGTCGGCGGGCGTTGGCCGCGGTGGGCGTTGCTTCGATCATCGTTCACTTGTTCGTCACATTGACGTATCGGGCTCCGCAGACGGTGGAGTATGCGTTGCCGGCGTGGGTACTCATCGCCGTTCTCGGCGGCGTCGGAATCGGTTCACTCGTGAACACGCGGCGCGTGGCCGTGCGCTTGCTGCCTGCAGTTTCATTGGGCGCGCTGGCTGTGCTGGGCGCAGCGTTCCAGTTGCCCGAGTTCATGGATGCGGCGCGCGATCGCACGGCGCGTGATCGCGCCGCGGCCGTGTTGTCGCAGGCGCCGCGTGATGCCGTGGTGCTCGCGCAGTGGCACCAGGCGACTGCGCTGTGGGCGGTGCAGGCTTTCGAAAATCTGCGCCGTGATGTGTTCGTCGAGTACGTGGCGCCGGCCGGGGCGCAGCCGTACGCCGAGACGTTCGCTGCTCGTGCGCGCGCGGCGTCTTCGCGTCCGATCGTCACGACCAGCCTGTTCGATCGTGAGTTTGCTGCTGCCGGCCTGCGTGCTGAACCGCTGCTCGGCGCCGATGGCTGGACCATCACGGACGGCGCTGCGCCGGATGACTCCTCGAGCAACGACGCCAAATTCGATGGGCGCATCGTGGCACGTGTAAATGTCGTGTCGCCCGCCCGCGTCGAGCCCGGTGACCTGATTCCGGTCGATGTTTCCTGGAGCGTCGATGGAGGCGCAGGCGAAGGCGACGCCGTCACTGTGCGCATCTTCCGTGCGGACGGCAGGCTGGCGTCGAACGCCGACGTACAGCTTCCGTTCGGTGAACGCCGCGGCTTGCGCCGCGTGCTTCTCGGCGCGCCGCTCGATCTGCCGCCAGGCGAATATGTGATGCGCATCGGCGCGTATCGTGCGCAGAACGGTGCGATCTACGAGCTGCGCACGACCGACGGCGCGACGTTCGTCGATGGCGGCGCAATCTCCGTGTCCGCGGTGGCGCGCCCGGCCGTCACGCGCCGGCCGCTCGCTCCGTTCGGCTGCGCGGAATTCTGCGTCGAGGGCGTCGACTACGACCTCGGCGTGCCCGGCCGCGTCCGGCTTTGGGTGCATGTCTCGCTCGGCGCGGCACCGCGCGAGTTGCGCGTGTTCGATGCGGCGGGGATTTCCGTCGCCGCCCCGTGCGTGGCGCCGCCCGGCGTCGGCCGCCACTTTTCGTGCGCCTTCGATATTCCGCCGCTGCGCGGGCTCGCTCTGCGCGTCGACGACGTCGTCGTCACGCTGCCGGACTATATCGACGGCGAACTGTATGTGCCGTTCGGGGGCCGCATGGTGCTGATGGAAATGCATTTGCGGGAATCGGCGACCGATGCGATCGTTGATCTGCATTGGACCGCCGCGCGTCGGCTGACCGACGACTACATCGTGTCGGTGCGCGTGGGCGGCGCAGCGCACGACGGCGTGCCAGCCCTGGGTGCTCTGCCGACGCTCAAATGGATGCGTGGACAGCGCATCGAAGATCGCCATCCTGTGCCGCTCGTCGACGGCCACCGGGGCGGGGTGATCGTCGTATACGATAGCGTTTCGCGGCTCGATCTGCCGATTCTTGACGAGCGCTATCTGGGGCGCTTCACATTCGAACTTTCGCAACGACCATGAACAGAGGATTTCAATCGACGCTCTTCGCCGCTTCCGAAGAGCCGATCAGCGTCGGCGAGCTCACCGGCATGGTGAAGGGTGCGCTGGCTGCAGACCCGCGGCTCGCCAATGTGCGCGTCGTGGGTGAGATCTTCGGGGTCAAACGCCATGCATCCGGCCACGTGTATTTCTCGCTGCGCGACGCCGCTGCCACGCTGAAATGCGTAATGTGGCGCAGCCACGCGTGGCGGATGCGCACACTGCCGCGTGATGGAGAAGCCGTGGTCGCCAGAGGAGAGATCGGCGTTTACGAGGCAGGTGGCACGTATCAGTTGTACGCGACCGCACTGGCGGCGGTCGGCGTCGGCGATGCCAGCACGGAGTTCGAGGCACTGAAGCAAAAACTGCAAGCCGAAGGCTTGTTCGACGCCGGGCGCAAACGGCCGTTGCCTCCGATGCCGCGAGTGATCGGTGTGGTGACGTCGCCGTCCGGCGCGGCGCTGCATGACGTGATCAACGTCATGAGCCAGCGCTGGCCGTTGGCTGAGCTGCTCGTCTCACCGACGCTGGTGCAGGGCGATGCGGCGGCGGCGCAGATCGTGGCCGCGATTCGCAACGTCGAAAAACTCTGTGACGTGATTCTTCTCGTGCGCGGCGGCGGCAGCGCGGAGGACCTGGCGGTGTTCAACGATGAAAATGTAGTGCGCGCCGTGGCGACGGCCTGCGTGCCGCTCGTCAGCGGCGTCGGACACGAAGTAGATGTCACTCTCACCGATCTGGCGGCCGACGTGCGAGCGCCGACTCCGTCCGCGGCGGTGATGCAGGCTGTGCCGCACATCGATGAAATTCGCCAGCGCGTCGACGACGCCGTCGAATACATCGAGGAGTGGATGAGTCAGAACGTGGAGGAGCGTCGCCTCTCCGTGAGTCGCGCAGCACATGCGCTGCGGCTGCTCAGTCCGCGCGAACGCGTCGCTCAGCGGCAGTCGAGCCTACGCGACGTTTCACAGCGCCTCGAACGCGCCATGACGGAGCGCATTCGCATGCATCAGCTCGATCTGCGCACGGTCGATGCTCAGCTGCGTGCGCTCGATCCCACGGCGGTTCTCGAAAGAGGATACGCCATCGTTCGACGCGCCGACGGAGCCGTGCTGCGTTCGGCGACTGACGGCGGGCCGGGCGATGCGTTGATGGTGCAGATGCGCGACGGCGCATTCGGCGTCAGGCGCGAATGATGCGGCCACCGAACAGCTGCCACGTCAGGAACGACGGCGCCAGCGCAACGAGCGGCGCGGGAATCGGCGGCCATCCCTCGACGATCGTAATATTCATGGCAGCGATGATGCGCAGTGCGAATTGCGACCAGATGAACTGCGTGTGTTCCGGCAGCAGGAGTCCGAATTCGTCGCCCCACTGGAAATGAAAAAACAGCGCGAAGGCTGCTGCGCCGGTGATCGCGACGATGAACATGCCCATCGTGGCGAGCAGCGCTTCTTCGTAAGTTTCACAGACGAAGGTCGCGGCGAACGCGGTGATGGCGGCGGCGACGATGTACAGCATGCTGGTGTCGCGCGCCAGGAGCGACAAAACGGACGAGTTTCCATTCTGTTCGAAAAGCGACAACGTCGGTCGAATGCCGTATACGATGATCGCATCGACGATGAGCAATCCGATGAACACCAGCGATCCGATCAGCGGCGGTTGTGCATTCTGGTCGAGGATGAACGCCACGGCGACGATCAGCACGACGGCGATGGCGATGACCGTCGGCAGCCGCGCGGTTTGTTCGCGGAACTGCGCGGCGCCGCGCGCGTCGGCGACGCTCTGCATCAGCGCCGCGTGCCACACTTCGAACCGCGCGCGATCGCCGGCGACGATGTCGGCTTCGTAGCGTCGCAGAAGTTCGGCGGCGAATCGATCCTGTCCGACGGTTTCGGCCCACGACTCGTAGAAGGCCGTGAGCTGCCGAGCTGCCACGAGCATCGCCCGGCTCTGGATGAGATCCCACAGCGGCACGCCCTCGGCGTACACGGGGATCGGAATGCCCAGGAGCATGGCGATCGTCGGTGCAACGTCGACGCCGCGGCCGAGAGTTTGCGCATCACGCGTGACGCCGGCGCCGACGAGGATGAGCGGCACGCTGGCGATCGCCGGCTCGTCGCCGCCTTCACGACCATCGGGCGCGCGGCCGCGATCGGAGGTGACGATGAGGGTGTCGTTGTTCAGATCGATCGATCCGGCGATGGACTCGATGCGGATATCCGTGGCTGCCAGCGCCATGGCGCGCGCCGGCTCATCCGCCGGAGAACGCGGAGCGTCGAGCATCGACAATTCGGCGACGATGAATCGCTCGGGGGCGTTCGGCATGCGCAGCGACTGCGCGATCGCCGCGACGACGCCGGCATCGTGCTCACTGCGATTGCTTTCGTCGAATACGTCGTTCAGCTGTGGACCGGGCGTGAAGTGACGAACGATCGGATCGACGGCGAGCAGCGCGCCGACGCCGCCGGCGCCGCTGACTCGTTCGAAAAGTGTGTCGAGCGCCGGCGCGCGCGCCGCATCGTCACTCAGCGATCCGTGT
>JBIIIA010000248.1:0-5262 GCA_044235195.1 Thermoflexales bacterium | reverse complement strand
CCGGGCGGGGGGCGACCGATCCGGGGGCGACCGACCCGGGGGCGACCGACCCGGGGGCGACCGGGCGGGGGGCGACCGATCCGGGGGCGACCGATCCGGGGGCGACCGGGCCGGGGGCGACCGACCCGGGGGCGACCGACCCGGGGGCGACCGGGCGGGGGGCGACCGATCCGGGGGCGACCGACCCGGTCGCCCCTACGTGCGACATCGCACCATCTGGGACGACCACAATCACTATTACTATCACTGCCGCCGACGGCACGCCGCAGGAATATGTGATCGTGGTGACGGCAGCGGCATTCGAGGGGCCGCACATCGCCGAACTGGAGATCGACATTCCCGGACTGACGCCGGCGTTCGTGTCGACGACGCTGAACTACCAGACGCAGGTGCCGAGCGGGACGAACCAGCTGGTGGTGACGCCGACGCTGAGCATCAGCGCGACGGCGGCGTATTCGTCGACGGCGGGAACGTGCATCGACAGCGGCGTGAGCGGGACGTGCCCGCTCTTCCCGACGGAGACGACGACGGTGACGATCGGCATCACGGACGGGGATACGACTACACCACTTCCAGCCCGTCTTTGCCCGGCAGCGCCGGGAACGGCGCGTGGGGCTCGTTCTGATACCAGAACGACGTCGAGGCGATGTCGTCCTGCAGCGGCAGGTAGCGGCGCCCGCTGCGCCAGCCGAGCGCCTGGATCGTCACGCGCAGCGCGCGCTCGAAGCGCACCGGGTCGGTGATGTGCCAGCGATACATCCCGAAGCGCTGCTGCGCCTGATACAGCCCGTCCGGCTTGATCACCTGCGGCAGGCCGGTGTACGGCCCGCTGAAGACGCCGTACTCGCCCTTGGGATGCTCGAAGTTCCACGCACCGCCGAAGTAGTCCTCGGTGCCGGTGCCGCAGATGGTCGGGAATTCGTCGTCGTCGTCCATGAAGAACTTGATCTCGCCTTCGCCCCACCAGCCGTTGTTGTTGACGCCCCACGCGATGTACGTGCCGATGTACTGGCCCCAGCCCTGCACGCCGTCCAGCAGCGTGTGCACGCCCTTGTAGGGCAGCGGGTTGCTGCGTCGCCACTGCGCGTGGAAGTACGCTGCGTCCTCCGGCACTTCGGTCAGCGTGTAGTTCACCTGGTAGTACACCGTCGTGGCTTCGTCGCCGATGTTCTCCAGCGTGATGCGCGCGCTCTTGCGGAAGGGCATCTCCCAGTAGCAGTTGAAGCCGCCGGCCGGGTTGACGTTGACCGCCAGCGACGTGATGTTCGCGCGCTGGCACCAGCCGCTGCAGAAGAAGTCGCCCACCGGCACTTCGACCGACGGCGTCTCTTCGCCGTCCCAGTACATGCGCAGGATCGTGGTGCGCCAGCGGTCGGGGAACAGCGTCAGCCAGATCTGCTGCACCGCGCCCGGCCCGGCCACGTCGGCGACCGTGTGCGTGGTGTGCGCCGGGATCGAGACGCTGGGCGAAATCTTCCAGCCCAGCCCCAGGTCGCGCGCGCACTGCGCGCCGGTGCCCTCGGTGGCGCGCCCGCCGGCGCCGGGTTCGCCCGTCGGGTTCTCGGCGCTGATCGAGCGGCTCTTCGCGCGTGAAAGTCGAGAAAGGTTGCCCAGGTTCATGCCCAGGCCGTTGAAGCTGCTTGTCATGTGCATTTCTCCGTGGTGTGTCGTCTGCCGTCCGCCGTCCGCCGTCTGTCGTCCGCCGTCCGCCGTCTTGTCTACCCCTTCCTCCCCATCTTCGGCACGCGGCCGCCGTAGCGCGCGTTGGGCGGTTCCAGGACGGCGCGCTGTGAATCGGTCAGGCCCTCGTATTCGGAGGCGTCGTAGTAGGCAGCCGACCACGAGAGCGGGAAGGGCGAATATTTGAAGAACAGGGTGCGGCGCTCGTGCGCGCCGGTCCACGGCATTGCGCCATGGGTGAGCGCCTCGGTGAACACGATGGCGGTGCCGGCCGGGCCGGTGACGGCGCGCATGAACGGCTTGAAGTCGGCCAGGTCGCGCCATTCGCTCGGGAACGGGAAGTTGCTCTTGTGGCTGCCCGGCACGCAGCCGAAGCCGCCGTCGCCGGGGGCGACATCGTGCAGGTTGTATGCCACCACCACCAGGCCGTTGTACATGCGGCCGTCCTTCACGTGGTAGTACTGCGATGCATCGTACGGCGTGCCGCCGCCGTGCAGAATGCTGCCGATCGGGCTCTTGCCGGCGCGGATCAGGTCGGCGTAGTCGTGGTCGAGCCGGAAATTCCGGCCGAGGATGTCCTCGAGGTACGGCGTCACCGTCGGCAGGTCGATCAGGTCACGGAACGGCTTGCCCCAGGTGAGCAGGTCGCCCCAGCGCTTGTTCGGCGTCTCGGGCGTGCAGTCGCGCACGATGTGTGCGTCCCATATGGCGTTGAGCTCGCGCAGCTGTTCGGCGTCGAGCGCGTTCGGGATGGTGATGTATCCCTGCAGGTCGAAGAGGTATTGGTCGTGTGTGTTCATGGTGGTCGTACCGTACGAAACCAGGATTCTTAGAATCCTGGTTTCGTGAAAGCCGCCCGCAGCGCCGGGATCTTCTCCCACTGGTCCTCCCGCACGTCTTCGCGCAGGATGCCGGCGGGCTGTGGATACGGCGTGTGCGTCTCGATGACTTCCTCGGGTGTGGCGATCCAGTTCAGCGCCGAATCGTGTGCGCGCATGGTGATCGCGTCGTTCGGCACGATCTGCAGCGGGTGCACGGTCGTCACGATCGGCGTCGCCGGCGTCACCAGCCCGAAGTGCCGCAGCAGGCCGAGCTCGATGTCGGCGAAGCCGGCGCCCTTGCCGGTGCGGCCGCCGTCGCGCGTCACCGCCACGCAGCCGACGACGACGACGTCGATCGGCCGCATCGCGGCGAACGGCACCGGCCGCCCGATGCGCACCGCCGTGGCATGCTGTGCCGCTTCGGCCATCGTCATGCCGGCGGCCTGCACCGCCTCGCGCGTCAGTTCGACGAAGCATGCGTCGGCCGGCAGCCGCGGGATGGCCATGTAGACGAGCTTGCCCGCCTCCAGCGCCATGCGCCGCAGCGGCGCCTGCGATGCGTCGGGGTTGAATTTCACGACGCGCGCCGCGGCGAAGAACGGCAGCGCCGCCATGCGCGCCGCCGCATTCTCCGCACCGACGAAATCGGGGATGTGGCCGGTCGGGTCGCCGACCGCCGCGCCGCGCTCGATCAGCAGCGCCCACATGCGCTCGCGCAGGCTGTCCTTGGCCGCGTCGCGGCCGCGCCATTCGCTCGTCTTCGCCATGGTCGTCACCGCACGCTGGCGCTGCGGCCGCCGCCGACCAGCGCATCGATCTCGTCTTTGCTGAACAGCGCCAGGTCGCCCGGAATGGTGATCTTCATCGCGCTCATGGCGTTGCCGTAGTTCAGGCTCTCCTGCAGCGTCAGCCCCCACAGCTGGCCGGCGATGAAGCCGGAATCGAACGCGTCGCCGGCCCCGATGCGGTCGACCATCTGCGGCACTTTGAAGTGCTGCGGCTGATGCGTCTCTTCGAGCATGCCGTCGGCGTTGCGCTGCACGGCGATGGCGCCGTCTTCGCCCAGCGTCATCACGAACGTCTTCACGCCGAAGCGCTTGTGGATTTGCCGCGCCGCCACGTACGGTTCTTCGGACGCACCGAACAGGTTCACCGAGTCGCGGTGCGCGCAGAACACGTAGTCGCACTTCTTCAGCATCGGCTCGAGCGCCGCGCCGGCGTCCTGCGCCGACCACAGCAGCGCGCGGTAGTTCACGTCGAACGACACGATGCTGCCCGCGCCCTTGGCATGGTCGATGGCGCGTTCGATCATGTCGCGGCACGACGCACCCAGCGCCGGCGTGATGCCGGTGAAATGCACCCAGCGCGCCGCGCCGAGCACGCTCAGGTCGATGTCGTCGTACGTCATCTTCGACGCCGCGCTGCCGGCGCGGTCGTAGATCACGCGGTTGGGGCGCGGCGGCGTCGCCAGCTCGATGAAGTACGTGCCGATGCGCTCGCCCGGCGCCATCTTGACGCCCGAGGCGTCCACGCCGTGCCGCCGCAGCTCGGCCACCACGCGTTCGCCCAGCGCGTTCTGCGGCAGCCGCGACAGCCACGCCGTGCGGAATCCCAGCCGGCTCAGCGCGATGGCCACGTTCGATTCCGCGCCGCCGATCTGGATGTCCAGCGACACGGCCTGCGAGATTCGTTCGAAATTCGGGGGCGCCAGGCGGATCATCGTTTCGCCCAGCGTGACTACGTCGAAGCGCACGCTCATGCCGTCAAGGGTACGCCCGGGCGCGGGAATGCGCAATCGGAAGAGGGACGACAGACGACAGACGACAGACGACCTTTTGCCGTCGCCCGCCGTCCGTCGTCTGCCTCAATTGCCGATATTCACGGCCTGAAGCATCATCCCGCTCGATGTTTACCACTAGACGCATGGACCAGAAGCTGGCGCGCATCCGAGCCGGCGCCTACACGCCGCAGGATTTCATCATCGCCGACGCCAAGGATGCCGACATGGCCTTCGGCGTCGCCACTGCCGGTCCGGAGATCGGCGCGGACGGCCGCCCGACCGGGCGCATGCGGCCGCTGCAGCCGTATCGCGACGACATGGTGCGCATGATCGATTCCGGCCTGATCGACATCATGCTCACGTCGCTGGCGTCGTGCGAAGTGCTGACGCACGCCGGCGCCTACGCCGACTCCGACGTCACGCCGGCGGTGCGCCTGAACGACGGCACCGACATCTGGGTGGCGCGCGGCGCTGCCTACAAGCATGCGCCGACCGCGCCATTCCGCACGGCGCGCCTCGATCGCGTGCGACTCGTCGCCGACCTGGGCTTGTACGCCATCAGCTTCTACAACGACCTGCAGGCGGATCACCGGACGCTCGAGGCGTACGCGCAGTTCCGCGACGACGCGTCGGCGCATGGCGTGCGGCATTTCCTCGAAGTGTTCAACCCGCAGTACGCCGTCGAGACGCCGGGCGCGGCGTTCGTCGATTTCAACAATGACTCGATCGTGCGCTGTCTGGCCGGCGTGTCGCGGCGCGACGCGCCGATCTTCCTCAAGGTGGCCTACAACGGCCCGCGCGCCACCGAAGACCTCGCCTCGTACGATCCGGGCAACATCATCGTCGGCATCCTCGGCGGCGGCGCGACGACTTCACGCGACACGTTCGAGCTGATCCGGCAGGCCGAAAAATACGGCGCGCGCGTGGCGCTCTTCGGCCGCCGCATTTTCTTCTCCGATGACTCCGTGCTCACCGTCCGCA
>JBIIIA010000247.1:0-5278 GCA_044235195.1 Thermoflexales bacterium | reverse complement strand
GCGCGGCAGCGTGCTGGACGTCCCGGTGATCGGCGCGGCCAGCAGCGCGGTGCGTTCGCACACGCAGTGATTGGCGTGCACCAGCACGCCGTCGACCGGGTGCAGCTCCCCCACGCCGCCGGGTGTGATCTCGAGCGAGACGACGCGGCCGTCGGCGCCGGCCACGGTGACGCACGACGATGCGCCCGACGCCGGCGCCACGGCGCGCGCCACGGCGGCGTCGTAGCCGTCGCTTTCGAGCATCAGGCGCAGCAGCACGTGAATGGGCATGCCGGGCGCGCGGCCGTCGAGCTGTGATGCGAGGATGTTCATGCACACCGCCACGCCGGCGTCGTTCAACCCGATCTTGCCGACGATGCCGGCCTCGGTCATCGTGAGCAGGTCGGGCCGGCCGGGCTGGCGCACGCGCAGCAGCACGCACGCGTCGCGCTGCTCGACGATCCAGTCCCAGTTCTGCGCCAGCCAGATGCGGCCGTCGCGCGTGGCCGACGGCTGCGCGGCGAGCGTGGTGCATTCGTTCGGCCCTTCGCCGGCGGCGACGCCGTCCTCGGGCGGATGCATCGGCACGCCGAAGCCGCGGTTGCGCGCCATGGTCGCGTCGAAATCGGGATGGCGCAGTGCGAAGCTGGAACCGGCCAGCAGCTCGGTGCGCGTGTTGAGCGCCAGAATTTCTTCGAACGCGACGCCGGCGCCGGCGGCGATGCCGCGCATCTCCTCGAGCAGATGCGGCGCGACGTCCGCGAGCAGCGGCAGGAACGCCGCGGCGCGGCGCTGCATCTCCGGCCAGTCGAGGGCGCGGTAGTACGCGAACATGCGCGCGTAGCTGGCGATGCTGCGCCGCACGCGATCGGCGAACGTGCGGCCGTGCAGGACGCCACATTCGTACGGGGCGCCGGTTACGGTGAGAGCGGGGAATGTCATTGGCTTTCGTTGGGCGACGTGCGTCACGCCGGATCGACGAGGCTGATCGGCACGGTGATGACGACGCGTGTGCCGCGTTTGGTGCGGCTCATTTTCAACGTGCCGCGCAGATCTTCGCCGACGAGCGTGCGCACGATCTGCAGGCCGAGGCTGGATTCGTTCATCTCGCCGGCGCGGCTGCCGAGGCCGTTGTCGCGCACCGTCACTTCGAGCATGCCGCCGAGGTCGATCAGCGTGACGATGATTCTGCCGGTCGCACAGCTGGGAAACGCGTGTTCCATCGAGTTGGCGATCAGCTCGGCGACGACGAGCGTGACCGAGGTGGCGGCGCGCGAGGCCAGGCGGCAGGAATCGCCTTCGACCGTCAGCGTGATTTCCTGATCGCGGCAGCTCATGTTGTTCATCACCATGAGGCCGACGCGCTGCAGCACTTCCTTGACGTCGACGAGGCGGAAGCCGTCGTGCGCCATAGCGTCGTGCACAGCGGCGATGCTCTGGATGCGGTTGATGCTTTCGAGCAGCGCCTCGCGCGCCGAAAGCTTGTCGTCGGTGAGCTGCATCTGCAGCAGCATGACGACGTTCTGCAGGTTGTTCTTCACGCGATGGTGCATTTCCTGCACGATGGCGGTGTTGCCGATCAGGTGCGCGTTTTCGATGGCGAGCGCGACCTGGTTGGCGAGCGTGGTGCACAGCGCCACCTGTTCGTCGGTGAAATGTGTGTCGGATTCCGCCCACATGTTCAACACGCCGATGATGCGGTCGCGCACGTTGAGCGGCACGCTGATGAGCGTGTGCAGCCCGGCGCGTTCGCTCCATTCGCGCAGCTCCGTGGCGAACACATCCGAATCGTGCGCGACGACGGGATCGCCGACAGTCGTGATATGCGTGAGCGGCGGCCGGTTGATGTGCCACGCCGGCTCCTGCGGCGCGCCGGGCCGGCGGTCGAACACCGCGCGCGGCGCGTAAGTGTGGGTGTGCTCGTCGAGCAGCAGGATTGCGCAGCGGCGTGCGGCCACGGCGTGCGCGGCCATGTCCGCCACTACGCGCAGCGTTTCGTCGAGATACACCGGCGCCACCACGGCCTTGCTCACTTCGGCGACGGCGGTGAGTTCGCGAATCTTGCTCTCGTTGCGTTCCTCGAGCACGGCGCGTTCGAGGATGCCGGCGACCACGTCGGCGACCAACGTGCCGAATTCGATGTCGGCGTCGGTCCACGTATGCAGCCGGCGCGTCTGCGCGTTGATGGCGCCGATGACACGATCCTGGCTGATCAGCGGGGCGGCCATGAGCGATTGGAAGGCGCGTTCGCGCGTGTTCGGCACGATGCGGAAGCGCGGGTCGTGCTGGGCGTCGCGCACGGCGACGACCTGGCGATTTTCAGCTGCCCAGCCGGTCAGCCCTTCCCCCATCGCCAGCGTGCCGTGGTTGACTGCGGCCGCTGAAAGGCCGGTGGTGGCTTTGAGCGTGAGCTTCTGGCGCGCTTCGTCCAGCAGATAGATCGTCGAAGAATCGGCGCCGAGCACTTCGGTGACGGTGGTGACGATTTCGTTGAGGATCGAGCGCAGGTCGGACGTGGCGTTGATCGAGCGCGTGATGCGCCGCAGCGCCTCGAGCTCGCGCGATAGCCGGCGCAGCGTGGCCTTTTCGGTGATCGGTTTCGTAGTAGGCATCAGGCGATATTGTCCAGTTCCGCGAGCCACACGGACGAGGCGGCGTCGCTCGGCATGCGCCAGTCGCCGCGCGGCGAGAGCGCCACCGAGCCGACCTTCGGGCCGTCCGGCATGGCCGAGCGTTTGAATTGCTGCGAGAAGAAGCGTCGGTAGAACGTGCGCAGCCACTTGAGAATGACGGCGTCGTCGTAGACGCCGGCGAATGCGTGCCGAGCCAGGAAGAACACTTTGCGCGGCGCGAAGCCGTAGCGCACGACGTAGAACAGGAAGAAGTCGTGCAGCACGTACGGCCCGACGGTGTCTTCGGTCTGCTGCTGCAGCTTGCCGTCCTTGTCGAGCGGGAGAAGTTCGGGCGTGATCGGCGTGTCGACGATGTCGCGCAGAATATCCGCCGTCTCGCCGCCGAACGCCGACTCGGCCGCCCACGTGATCAGGTAGCGCACGAGCGTCTTCGGCACGCCGGCGTTGACGTGATACATGCTCATGTGATCGCCGTTGAACGTCATCCAGCCGAGGGCGGCTTCGCTCAGATCGCCGGTGCCGACGACGAAGCCGCCGATGCGGTTGGCGAGGTCCATCAGGATCTGCGTGCGCTCGCGGGCCTGTGAATTCTCGTACGTCACGTCGTGCTGCGATTCGGGATGTCCGATGTCGGCGAAGTGCTGGCGCACGGCGGGGGCGATCGGGATTTCGCGCATGTCGACGCCGAGGTTGCGCATCAGGCCGAGCGCGTTCGTGTAGGTGCGGTCGGTGGTGCCGAAGCCGGGCATGGTGACGGCGTGGATGCCGGCTCGGTCGAGGCCGAGCGCGTCGAAGGCGCGGCAGGCGACGAGCAGCGCCAGCGTCGAGTCGAGGCCGCCGGAGATGCCGATGGCGATCGTCTTCGTGCCGGTGTGGCGCAGACGTTTGGCGAGGCCGGTCGATTGAATGGCGAAGATTTCTTCGCAGCTGGCGGTGCGCTGCGCCGGGTCGCTCGGCACGAACGGCGTGGGCGAGAGCGGTCGGCGCAGGTCGTGCTCGTTCGCATGGGCGTGCACGTCGAAGTCGACGATGCGTGCGCGCACGGCGCCGGGTGCGCGCGCGAACGTGTGATTCTGCATGCGCTCGTGTGTGATGCGCTGCAGGTCGACGTCGGCGACGGCCATGCGCGTTTCGAAGGAGAAGCGCGGCGTCTCGGCCAGCAGCGAGCCGTTCTCGGCGATCAGCGAATGGCCGCCGAAGACGACGTCCATCGTGCTCTCGCCCGGGCCGGAGGCGGCGTAGAGGTACGCGGCCAGACAGCGCGCCGACTGATTGACGACGAGCGCGCGGCGGTACTGCGCTTTGCCGAGCACCTCGGTGCTGGCCGACGGGTTCACCAGGATGGTGGCGCCGGCCAGCGCCAGCGCGCCGCTCGGCGGCTGCACCGCCCACAGGTCTTCGCACAATTCGATGCCGACGATGCAGCTCGGATCGTTCGCTGCACGGAAGAGCAGGTCGACGCCGAACGGTGCGTCGCACCCGGCAATGCGCGTGTGGTCGACCGTGGCGTCGGCGGCAGTCGAGAACCAGCGCTCCTCATAGAACTCGCTCTGGTTCGGCAGATGCGTCTTCGGGACGACGCCGAGCAGCCGGCCGTCGGCGACGAACGCGGCGCAGTTGAACAGGCGCCCGCCGACGCGCAGCGGCAGCCCGACGACCGCGGCGACGCCGAGCGCGCGCGTGTGCGGCAGCAATTCGACGAGCGCAGCTTCGGCCGCATCGAGCAGCGCGTGCTGATGGAAGAGGTCGCCACAGCTGTAGCCGGTCAGGCCGAGCTCGGGGAAGACGACGAGCGACGCGCCGTCCTCGCGCGCGGCGCGCAGCGCGGCGATGGTGTGATCGAGGTTGAAGCGCACATCGGCGACGCGCAGTTCGGGCGCGACGACGGCGGCGCGAAAGAGGCCGTGGGGAAGCATATTAATAAGCACCCAGCTCCTCGAGCCGGTCATCATCGATGCCGAAGTAGTGCGCGATTTCATGGCGCAGCGTGCGGCCGACTTCGTCGCGCAGCTGCTCGAGCGTGTCGCATTCGAGCAGGTGTGGGCGGCGATAGATGTAGATCACGTCCGGCACGGTCAGGTCGTAGCCGAACGAGCGCTCGGTGAGCGGGATGCCGTCGTAGAAGCCGAGCAGGTCGTCGGGGTGGTCGGTTTCGGCGAGGTCGAGTTCGTAGGCGTCGGGGCTGTCTTTCACGACGATTTCGACGTTGCGCAGCTTGTCGCGGAACTGCGGGGGCAGGGCGTCGAATTCCGCCTGCACCATCTGCTCGAAGCGGTCGAGGTTCACGGAGAGCATGCGGGGGATTGTATGTAACTCGCGTGTGGATCGCGTGTGTCATATGTCCGGACCGACCCTAAAATTCCTTCCCATGCTCCTCGTCCTCGACCTCGGCAGTTCCAGCACGCGCGCGATGATCTACGACCCCGACGACTCGCGCGCGCCGGTTGCGACGGTGCGCGCGGCGTTTTCGTTCGACGTCGACGAACACGGCCGCAGCGAAGAGCGCGCCGAATCCGCGCGCGATCGCATGTTCGCGCTGCTCGATGAATTGACGCCGACGGCGGCGTCGCTGCCGCCGATCACCGCCATCGGCTTCTCGTGCTACGCCACGTCGCTGCTGTGCCTCGACGCCGCCGGCGCGCCGCTTTCGCCGGTGTGGACCTACG
>JBIIIA010000246.1:0-5292 GCA_044235195.1 Thermoflexales bacterium | reverse complement strand
CGCGCCGTGTTCGTCACCAGCGAATACGACGCCATGCGCGACGCGCTGCGCGCCGTCCCCGACCTCACCCTCGACCGCGGCTATTCCGTCGCGCTGCTCGGCGAGTGGGGGCGGGTGTATCTGGTGAGGAGAGGGGGAGAGTGATAGCAGAGTGTGGATAGTAATAGTGATAGCTGAGCCTGCGCCTGCTCTGAGCTCCACTATCCACTATCTACTCTTTACTCCTCTTCCCTTCCCCGAAACAACAGCCGCAGCGGCGTGCCGAGGTAGCCGAAGTCGTCGCGGATGCGGTTTTCCATGTAGCGCTCGTAGCCGAAGTGGACCAGCTTGACGTCGTTCACATGAAAGACGAACGTCGGCGGGTTGACGCCGACCTGCTGCGCCAGGTAGACCTTCAGGCGGCGGCCGGCCTTGAGCGGCGGGCTGTGGCGCAGGCTGGCTTCGCGCACGATGTTCATCAGCTGCGACGTGGTGATGCGCATGTTGCGCGCCTCGTTCACGGCGATGGCCGTCGGCAGAATTTCCTCGATGCGGAATTTCAGCTTGGCCGAGATGAACAGGATCGGCACGTAGGGCATGAAGTTGAATCGCTTCTGCAGCGCGGCCACGTAATCCTGCATGTTCGGCGTGAGCATGCCCCAGCCGGAGACGTGTTTGGCCGTGCGTTCGACCTTATCCTCGCCTTCGACCAGGTCCCATTTGTTGACCAGCACGATGACGCTCTTGTTCTCGTCGAGCACGTAGCCAGCGACGTGTTCGTCCTGCGCCAGCACGCCGTCGACGGCGTCGATGAGCAGGAGCGCCACGTCGGCGCGCGCGATCGACTTGAACGAGCGCAGCACGCTGAACTTCTCGATGCCCGGCTCGACGCTGCCGCGCTTGCGGATGCCGGCGGTGTCGATCAGCGTGATGCGCGTGGGCGCGTCCTTCTCGGAGTTCGCCTCGGATTCTGCAGCGTCCACGTCTTCATCGAATTCGTCGTCCGCTTCGTCCACTTCGTCCGCCTGCGCGGCGGCCGCGGTCGGGCGGCGATATTCGATGACGGTGTCGATGGCGTCGCGCGTGGTGCCGGGCACGTTGCTGACGATGACGCGATCCTCGCCGATCAGCGCGTTGAACAGCGACGACTTGCCGACGTTCGGCCGGCCGACGAGGGCGATTTTCAGCGTGTCGTCCTCTTCGGTCGGCGTTTCGGGCGGGATGGCCTGCACGATCGCATCGAGCAGGTCGCCGGTGCCGTCGCCGCGCAGCCCGCTGACGGGGAAGACCTCGCCCAGGCCGAGCTTGTAGAACTCGAGGCTGTCGATGCGCGGGCCCTGTGCTTCGGCCTTGCTGGCGGCCACCAGAATCGGCGGCACGCTGCGGCCGGCGCGCTGGCGCTGGCCGACCAGCTTGCGCAGAATTTCCACCACGGCTTCGTCCGTGCCCGTCAGGCCGACCTGAGCGTCGACGGTGAAGACCAGCACGTCGGCTTCGGCGATGGCCATTTCGGCCTGTTCGCGGATTTCCTTGACGAAATCCTTGGATGCCTCGGCCAGCACGTTCGTTTCTTTGTTGCGCAGTGGTTCGAGCGGCTCGATGCCGCCGGTGTCGACCAGCGTGAAGGCCACGCCGTTCCATTCGCACGGCGCTTGCACGCGGTCGCGGGTGGTGCCGGCCTGATCGGCCACGATCGACAGTCGCTCGCCGACGAGTCGGTTGAAAAGGGTGCTCTTGCCTACGTTCGGGCGGCCGACGAGGGCGACGATGGATTTACTCATGTGGGAAATGCGCGTGCGCAGAGGCGCGACGCGAGTATGCATTATCCCCGATCGACGGCGCGTCAGGCGCGCGGTGCACAGCGCGACCAGTCGGCGAATATCGCGTCGCCCCGGTAAAGGCGGCGATTGCGGTTGAAGTGCTGATCGAGCATGCCGGCGAACATGAGCCCGTGGCCGCGCATCGTCGCTGCGATTTCCGCGATGTCGGCTGCTCCGACTTCGATCAGAGCGTCGTTGACTTCGATGATGCAGACTGCGGCGCGGTCGAGAACCTGCGCTGCGCCGCGCAGCACTTCGCGCTCGTAGCCCTCGACGTCGATCTTGACGAGAATCCCGGATTCGAGTTCGGCGGCGTCCAGCACGTCGTCCATTCGTTCGACTCGTGTCGGCTGTTCCGATCGATTCGGCGAATCGACGCTGCTGCGGAAGTCTCGCACCATGCTCGTGTGCTGCGGCCTGTCCTGGACGCTGAACATCGTCGCCGTTGTCGGCGCTGCACCGAGCGCGAACCCGTACGTGTGCACCGACGGCTGCTGGCGGGCCGCCCATTCTTTCAGGAGGGCGTACTGCGCCACCTGCGGTTCGAAGCAGTGCAGCGCTGCGTGCGGCCAGATCTCACGGTACAAGCGCGCAGTGTCGCCGTCCAGCGCGCCGACGTCGATGACGGTGCGGATGTCCAGCCTGCGAATCGCCGCCCATGTGGGGGTGACGGGCGGCGGCTGAGGCGGCGACGGGAAACGCACGACGTCCCAGCCGAGGCGGCGCAGCATGGATCGCACTCGGCTGCGAATTGTCACGATGACGTGCTACTCCAGCGTCAGCGCGTGCACGGCGCGCACGGCGTCGTTGCACACGGCGGCGCCGACGACCATGCTGATCGAGCATTCGCTCGAACCCTGCGCGATGGCGTAGATGTTGATCTCGGCCTTGCCGAGGGCGCCGAACACGCGCCCGCTCACGCCCGGCGTGTCGCTGATGCCCTGGCCGACGACGGTGATGATCGAGGCTTCATCGAACGACGACACCTCGTCGATCTCGCGCCGCGCGATCTCGCCGCCCATTTCGCTGCGCAGCTCCTGCTTCACGCGATCGACCGAAGCGCGCGGCACCACCAGGCAGATGTTCGTCTCGGCGCTGGCCTGCGAGAACATCAGCACGCTGGTGCCGGTGCGCGCCACCGCCGAAAACGTGCGCGCGGCGATGCCCGGCACGCCCTTCATGCCGCGCCCGGTCACCGAGATCACGCTCACTTCACGAATGGCGGTGACCGCCTTGATGGCGTTGGCACCCTCGACGTGCGACTCGTGCACGATCAGCGTGCCCGGGTGATCCGGGTTGAACGTGTTCTTCACGCGCAGCGGAATGTTGCGTTCGATGAGCGGCGCGATCGTCATCGGGTGGAGCACCGAAGCGCCGTAGTAGGCCATTTCGGACATCTCGGTGGCGGTGAGCACGTCGATCGTGCGCGCGTCCGGGGCGATGCGCGGATCGGTGCTGAGCACGCCGTTGACGTCCGTGTAATTGAACACGTCGGTGGCGTCCATGGCGTCGGCGACGATGCTGGCGGAGTAGTCGCTGCCGCCGCGGCCGAGCGTGGTGGGAACGCCGGTGCGCGTGGCGCCGATGAATCCGGTGACGACCGGCACCACGCCGCGATCGAGCAGCGGCTGCAGCGCCGTGCGCGTGCGTTCGCGCGTGACGTCGAGCAGCGGCGCGGCGGACTGAAAGCGATCGTCGGTGACGATGATGTCGGTGGCGTCGATGTGCACGGCGTTCACGCCGATCGAGCGCAGGGCGCCGGCCAGGATGCGCGCGGCGATGCGTTCGCCGAGGCCGGAGATGGCGTCGAGCGCGCGCGGCGTGACTTCGCCGAGCACGCGCACGCTGGCGCACAGCGTCTCGAAGCCGTCCAGCAGCTGGCCGATCTCGTCGGCGATGCGTCGGCGATCCTCCGGGTTGTCGACGGTGCCGTCGATCGCGGCCATGTGCTTGTCGGCCAGCTGGCGCTTGGCCTTGTGGAAATAGTCGGCGTCGCCTTCGGCCGCCGTGCGCGCAGCGTTGATCAGCGTATCGGTGACCTTCACCTGATCGCGCGGATCGGGCGACTTGCCCATGGCGGACGTGACGACGACGACCTGGTCGAACCGTTCGACGGCGTTGCGGACGATCTGGGCGCTCTGGCGCATGGCGCGCGCGTCGCCGACCGACGTGCCGCCGAATTTAAGTACAGCGAGTGTCATGACAGTAAGCGCGGATTATAGACAGGGGAGAAGAGGGGAATAGGGGAGAGGGGAGAGGGACTCTCAGGGGGACATTGCTGCGCGGCGTTTTCTTGATTCTGCGAACATGTCGAGCGGCGATCCAGCAGGAAACTCGCAGGAAATGCAGGGTTTCATAAGGGATTGCAGTGTCGCATGAGGATGGGGCAAGCCTGAGCTCGGGGGCCACCCTTCCGCACGCAGAGAGATCCCTCCGCTTTGCCAGGTGCGCCGGTGACCACGTACGAGTGAGCCGGCAAAGCGTTCGGGATGACGGCTGCGGGAGGGCGTCATCCCGAACGTCTTGCCCCGCATACACGGATTTCGCCACAGGAGAGTCCGGGCAAGACGGAGGGATCTCTCTTCGTGCAGTGCCGAGACCGACCACCGCTGACCGCGGGAGTGAGGTGGCGTACCAGGTAAACCACGGCGAAACGATGTCCCCCTGAGAGGGGGTCAGGGGGTGAGGCGTAGGCGATGGGAGGTCAGCCTTATCCTCCATCGTTGAACAGCGGGAACCAGAGCGGCCGCCATTCGAGCAGCACTACGACGTAGCGCCCGGGGCCCGGCAACGCCGCGTGCAGCCGGCCATCCGCGACCGAATAGGCCTGATTCGACGCTGGAATCCACGTCTGCGACGATTCATCGAAGTGGAACAACAGTGGTGTAGCTCCATCGACTGTTTCATGTGCTGCCACAGTCACTTCGACGATCATCGGCGGCGCCCAGTCGACGCCGCCGATCGCGTCACCGCCGGTCTGCACGACGAACGACTCCAGCAGCGCCACGCCCGGCGCATCCGCGACGGGATCGACCACGGTGCAGGTGACGGGCACCGTCGCCGCCGCATCGCCCTGCGGCACGATCAGCCGCACATCTTCGGCGACCGTGACGACTGCGCCGCTGCTCAGATCGACGGCCATGCCCGTCGTCGAGATGATTTCGAACGCATCCCACAACGTGGCCGAACCCGAGCCTGCTGCGCCGTGCGCGACGAGGTGCACCTGCCCAATCGGCCCCGCCGGCGCTGTAAACACGATGTGCGCGGCGTCGATCACGGTGAAGACAGCGCTGCCGGAAATCACGCCGCCGAAAGAAATCGCCGTGATGCCGTCCAATGCATCGCCCCACAGCTCCATCGCCATGCCGCCGTCCGTCGACGCAGTCCGTGGAAAGACACTGCGCAACTGCAGTGTCGGCGTCGCGGTCGGCGTCGCGGTCGGCGTCGCGGTCGGCGTCGCGGTCGGCGTCGCAGTCGGCGTCGCGGTCGGCGT
>JBIIIA010000245.1:0-5296 GCA_044235195.1 Thermoflexales bacterium | reverse complement strand
TGAGGCGTAGGCGACGAGTCAGGAGAAAGCGGATCGGCGAGATCTCTGTGCCTGCTGCGCCGTCGGCCCGTCATCCCGAGTGCAGCGAGAGGCTGACGTTGCTTTACAAAAATCTGTGGCGCTCCCTGCCGGTGGTCGGCAGCTGGCCGCCGTACTACAATCCCGCATCATGGAACAGCCCATCGTTCGCTACCCCGATCCGTCCGTGCAGTCGCTCGATCCTCGCTTCGACAAATACAAGCTCGGCAGCGCCGCCGTCGAGCGCCTGTGGACGGGCGCGCGCTGGGCGGAGGGGCCGGTCTACTTCGGCGACGGTCGTTATCTGTTGTTCAGCGACATCCCGAACAATCGCATCCTGCAGTGGAACGAGGAGACCGGCGCGGTCAGCGAATTTCGACGGCCGTCCAACAACGCCAACGGCCACACGCGCGATCGGCAGGGACGTCTGATCAGCTGCGAGCACAACACACGGCGCGTGGTGCGCACGGAGTACGACGGCTCGATCACCGTGCTGGCCGATTCGTATCGCGGCAAGCCGTTGAATGCGCCGAACGATGTGGTGGTTACGTCCGACGGCGCGATCTGGTTCACCGACCCGGGCTACGGCATTCTGTGGGAGTACGAAGGCCACCACGCCGTGCCGGAAATTTCGAACGCGGTGTACCGCATCGATCCGCGCAGCGGCGAGCTGCAGTTGAAGATCGACGACTTCGACCGCCCGAATGGCTTGTGCTTTTCGCCGGACGAGAAGCGCCTGTACATCGTCGACTCGGGCGCGCCGAAGCACATTCGCGCGTGCGACGTCGTGGACGGCGCGCTGGTGAACAGCCGCGTGTTCGCCGACATGAACCCCGGCACGTCCGACGGCATTCGCGTCGACCGCGATGGCAACCTGTGGGCGAGTGCGGCGTGGGGCGGGGCGGGCTACGATGGCGTGCACGTCTTCGCGCCGGACGGCGATCGCATCGGCATGATTCATCTGCCCGAAGGCTGCGCCAACCTGTGCTTCGGCGGCCGCAAGAAGAATCGACTGTTCATGGCCGCCAGCATGTCGCTGTATTCGCTGTTCGTCGATGCGATCGGGGCGCAGACGCCGTAGCTGTTACGAAAGCCTGGCGTAGACCGGCAGCATCAGGCGAAGCGCGAGGCGAGCCGCCCGGCCGTAATGTTTGCGATAGAGATAGCGAAGGCTGTCGCGATAGGCGCGGCGGGCGGCCGGGTTCTGCTTGAGGCTCTGGCCGCCGATGTGTACGATGCTCAGCGACGGGTCGTAGCGCACGGCGTAGCCGGCGCGCCGCAGGCGCATGCACAGCTCGACGTCTTCGAAGTACATGAACATCGCTTCGTCGAGCAGGCCGACGCGTTCGAGCGCGGCGCGCCGCAGGCCGAGGCAGGCGCCGGAGACCCAGTCGGCGTCGACCGGCTGCGTCGGCGTCCAGTCGTGCAGCGGGCGGCGAAACGCCAGGCGCAGAAAGCCGCGGCGCAGCAGGTAGGTCGGCGTCGGTTCACCGCCGTAGCCGTACGGCTGCCCTGCGCCGTCCGGCGTGCGGAGCAGCGGGCTGAGCGCGCCGAGCCGCTCGTCGTCGGCGAAGCGCCGGGCGATGCCTTCGATCGCTGCGGGTGACGCGATCGTGTCGCTGTTCAGCAGCACCACCACCGGCGCGCTCGTCGCACGGATGCCGAGATTGTTGGCGCGCGCGTAGCCGAGATTTTCGCTGCTGCGCAGGGCGCGCACATTCGGAAATTCACGCTCGACCATGGCGACGCTGTCGTCGGCCGAAGCGTTGTCGACGACGAGCACCTCGATGCGCGGATCGCTGGTCGCACGGCCGAGCGAGCGCAGGCAGTCGCGCAGCAGGTCGCGCGTGTTCCAGTTCAGGATGATGACGGCGCAGTCGCTCATGATCGGCGTTCTTGGTGCACGCAACGCAGCGCCGCAGCCGTCGCGGCGGCGATGCGCTCCTGTGTGTAGTGCTCGTGCACGCGCTGCAGCCCGCGATCGCGCAGCTGGGCTGCGAGCGCGTCGTCGCATGCGATGCGGCGCATCCGTGCGGCGAGCGCGTCGACGTCGCCTTCGGGGAACGTCAGGCCGGCGTCGTCGATCACTTCAGGGATGGCGCCGCTGTCGGATCCGATGACCGGAACGCCGCAGGCCATAGCTTCAGTCAGCACACGGCCGAATTGTTCCTTCCATGTCCGCGTGGTTTGCGAGGGCAGCACGAGGGCGCGCAGCGTCGCCAATGCGGCCACGAGGGCTTCACCGCGCAGCGGATCGACGAAGCGCACGCGCGCCTGCGCACCGCGCTGTGCGACGAACTGCTGCAGCGCGGCGCGATGGGGCCCGTCGCCGATCAGCGTCAGCGTGGCGCCGAGATCGGCCAGCGACTCGACGGCGGCGATGGCATCTTCGAGCCCCTTCTCGACGGCCATGCGTCCGACATAGCCGAAGTGCGCCTGCGTCGTGAGCGGACCGAGCGGATGGAATAAGCCGACATCCACGCCGTTGGCCGGAATCACCGGACATGGCCCGGCGAAGCCGAAGCGGCGCAGGAGCGACACGGCTTCGGAGTTGGCACACAGCACGGCATCGGCTGCGCGCAGCGCCGCAGCCTGTACCAAGCGCACCATGCGCCCGAGTGGACGGGCCTGGTTCTGCCACGTATAGAGCGCCAGCCTGGCCTGCGGCGCAAAGACGGCGCGGGCTGCGGCGACGTGCAGCGCGGCGATGCTGTCCGGCTCTTCCTCGGCGAGGATCACGTCTGGGCGGAAGCGGCGCATGCCGAAATCCAGCGTGCGGTACGTGGCGCGATGTGGATCGCTGGTGCGCCCGATGAATTCCGTGGGGGCGGCCTCGAGGCCATCGATGCCGCGCGCCCAGTCGGTGTGCTGTTCGACCGCGCCGTATTCGTCGCGCCAAACGCGCGGAAAGACTGTGCGCACGATGAGCCCGTGCTGCGCCGCGAGCAGCACCGCTTTGCGATGCATGGCGAGGGAGCGATAGCGATGGATGAACAGCAGTCGCATGCGACGTGAATTATCGATGATCAGCGTGCTCGGCTGCGCAGATAGCGCAGATGTTCGATCGAGCGCCTGCCGCCGAGTGCGATGTACGTGGAGACGTAGATCACGCCGACGAATGCAGCGCCGACGAGCACCTGGGCCGGGTAGGGCAGGGGCGCGAGTCGCTGCTGCACGAAGGCGAGGTGCAGCCCGGCGGTGATTGCAGCGGCGATCACATGCGTCGCCAGCGGCCACAGCTGCTGCCGGCCGACGATGCGGAGTGTGTAGGCGTTGGCGATGACGGCCGAAACGGTGCCGGTGATCAGCACGGCGAGCGCGGTGCCGTGTGCGCCGCGCTGTGCGACGAACAGGCTGCCTAGGGCTATTAGCAGCGTCACCTGCAGCAGCGAGATTCCAACGGTGTAACGACGATGACCGCGCGCTGCGGCTAACCAGTAGCCGACGCCAGCGTACGTGGTGAACATATTCGCAACGGCCAGATATGGCAAAAATTCCGTGCTGGCGTCCCACTTGCCGGTCGGATAGAGCACACGGATGATCGCAGTGCTGTGCAGCGCCAGTGTGAGCATGAACGGCATCACCAGCAGTCCATAGAGCCAGTATGTCAGGCGAATTGTGTGAGCCAGAAGCACACGATCTTCATGCACCTTCGCCATGACTGCGTAGCCGACGCGGCTGAGCACCATGGCGATTAGCATAGACGGCCAGTTCGCAATTTTGAATGCGAGACCATAGAAGCCTTGTGTGGTCGGGTTGACGTAGGTCGCATTCAGGAAGTTGTCGAATTGACTGACGATCGTGCCGATCAGTGTGATCGACATGCCAGTGGCGAGGCCGTCGCGCAGCAGTGCCTTCGCGATGGTGCGGTCGAAGTGCAGGCCTGTAGTGAAGAGCTGCGGCATGCGCCGTCGACACGTCACGAAGCTTGCTGCAGCGGTGATGCTCCAGATGATGCCGTTGATGACGAGCAGGCTGATGATTCCGAAGCCGTTCCATCCGAGTGCCAGCGCCGACACATAGCCGGCCAGCGTGGCGACCAGCGTTACGATCTGAGTAGTACGGAAATGCAGTTCGCGCTCGAGCACAGTCGCGAACGTGCTGCCGAGAGACGCCACTGCATCGGATGCGAAAAGAATGATCAATGCTGTGGCGAACGTCGTGTCGTATCCGAAGGTCGTCGCAATGAAGGGCCCTGCGATTGCGGCGATGCCGACGCCGACGGCTCCGGCGGCGGCGTCGATGCCGAGCTGCGTGCCGACGAGTGCGCCGTTGAACGTCGGCTGTCGTATGGCGGCATAGTGCAGCCCGAGCTTCGGTCGGATGCCGAGCACGCCGCACCAGAATGTTGCTAGGTCGAAAATGCCAAAAATCGACGGATCGAGCCACGAGCGCAGGACGAGCAGTGCCGCGAACGCCAATGCCTGCACGGCGTAGTTGCCGATCGTCGTCCAGACGACGCCGTGGATCGCGCGCTTGGCGATGCCGGCTGAGATGCCGGCTGAATCGTGATTGGCGTCCATGGGCTAGAGCAGGATGCGGCGCGCCAAGCACGGCGCGGCGAGCAGAGTGCGTCGCAGCGGGTTCAGGCCGCGCGTCGCGTCGAATACGGCGTCGAGCATGTGGAGATGTGTGTAGACGCGCAGGCGTTCGTGCCGTCGTTCGTCGTTCGATGCGCTGCGCATCGGGGCGCATCGTCGAACGTCGGCGCGGCGCAGCGTCGCCAGCATCGTGCGCGCGCGCGCGTCGTACGTGTGATCGCGCAGCGTGCGCGCCTGCCCGGCGCGCGCGACGCGTTCACGTTCGGCGGGGTGGGCCAGGAAATAGTCGATGCGCTCGATGAGCTCCGCGTCGTTGCGGTACGTGGCGATCTCTTTTCCGTCGAATAGCTCGTCGCCACCGTTCTGCGCCGCGATCGGATCGGTGAGCATGAGCGCGCCGCAGGCCGTGCCTTCGAATAGCCGCATGGTGGCGTCGCCGGCGATGCTGGTGTTGAAGACGATTTTGGCGCGGCTGTAGATGTGGCCGACTTCCTCCGGCGTGGCCGGCCTGCCGAATTCGTTCGTGCGGTAGCGCTGCGCGAGCAGCTGCAATCTGCGCACGCGCGGCGTAGCTTTGTGTGAACGATCGATGTTGCCGACGAACGCCACGTCGAGGTCGCGCTCGACGCCGTGGTCGACATGCGCGTCGGCTGCAGCGCCGAGCGGCAGCCAGTACACCTGATCGTGGCCGAGGAGGCGTTTATATGGTTCGACGTACCGTTTTTGTGCGAGGAAGA
>JBIIIA010000244.1:0-5305 GCA_044235195.1 Thermoflexales bacterium | reverse complement strand
CCGGCTCGTTGTCGACGCTGATCATCGCGCAGACGCTGCGGCACAACCTGCGCGAGGGCATGAAAGTGGCGATCGCGCCGATCCTGACGGACACGCCGATCGTGCTGGCGTCGCTCTTCGTGCTGGGCAATTTGCAGGGGCAGAACGTCGTTCTGGGCTGGATTTCGATCGTGGGCGGGCTGTTTCTGGCGAAGCTAGCGTGGGACGGGCTGCGCACGAAGCCGGTCGAACTCGACGTAAACGCAGCGGCCGCGCCGCAGTCGATCCTGCGCGGCATGGTGGTCAACGCGTTGAGTCCGCAGCCGTATCTGTTCTGGATGACGCTGCTTGGGCCGCAGCTGCTGGCGGCGGTGCGCGACGGATTTTGGGCGACGGCGGCGTTCCTGGCGATTTTCTACGGGCTGCTGGTGGGATTGAAGCTGGCGCTGGCGGTGATCGTGTCGCGGCTGCGCGATTTCATGAAGGGGGCGGTCTACGTGTGGGTGATGCGGGCCATGGGCGCGCTGCTGGGCTGGTTCGCGGTGAACATGCTGCTGGATGGCTGGCGGATGATCGGCGGGTGACCTTCGAAACGACGGAAAGGTACCCGTCTTCTTAGAAGACGGGTACCTTTCTGGCTTACCAGAAAGCTGGTTTTCTGGTAAGCTGGGGGCATGAAAGTGACCTACGATCTTCCGGAGGAGCTGGTGCGCGAGGTGAAGGTGCGGGCGGCCATGCAGGGGCGCACGGTGAAAGACGTGATGACCGACCTGCTGCGGGCGGCGTTCGGTCGCGCAGGGGAAAGCGTGATCGAAGCAGCAGAACCGCGCGCTTGCCGGATCCTGCACACCGCGGACGGCATCCCCTATTTCGAAATTCCGAAAGATGCGAAAATCCCTGCGATCACGCGGGAAGAGGCGCTCGCACTCGAAGAGCGGGCCGACGAGGAGGATGCGCTTCATCGTGCAGGGTTGTCTCGTTGATTCCAATATTTGGGTGGCCGTCACGTTTGCGGCTCACCCACAGCATCTAGCCGCACTCGAGTTCACTGCTTCGGCATCGATGGATGCCCCGTTGCTGTGGTGTCGCCAGACTCAGCTTAGTTTTCTGCGATTGATATCGACGCCGGCGATTCATCGTTCTTATTACGTGCCGCAGCTTACGAATGCCGATGCATTCGCCATCCTCGACGACTTGACTGCATTGCCGAGCGCGCTGGTGGTGTCGGACGAACCACCCGGCGCCGTGACGCTTTTTCGGCGGCTGGCGCATTCCGTGAAATCGGCGCCGAAGGTGTATATGGACGCCTACCTCGCCGCGTGGGCGATCGCCGCCGACGTGACGCTGGCGACGCTGGACGACGGCTTTTCGGCCTTCCGCCCACACGGCCTCAAGCTGCGGATTGTTGCATAACGTTTGCCTCACGTTCTTCTCAGGCGTACGGGCTACACTTTCTCTTTCAAAAGTTACACCGCTGTCAACTTTTGGTTTAGAGTCGGTTGATTCGATTTCGGGCGCATTCGGTGTAGGGTAGGCGTTCGAATATCCATTTACGGAGAAACTGCGATGGCCTGGTTTGAGATCAAGAATCTGCACGTGAAGCTGGCGAACGGACGCGAAATTCTGAAGGGGCTGAACCTGACGATCAACGAAGGCGAAGTGCACGCCATCATGGGTCCGAACGGCAGCGGCAAGAGCACCACGGCGTATACGCTGGCCGGCCATCCCGGCTACGAGGTGACCGAGGGCGAGATCCTGTTCAACGGGTCGAATATCCTCGACCAGGAGGCGGACGAGCGCAGCCGCAACGGCATTTTCCTCGCGTTCCAGTATCCGGTGGCGATTCCGGGCGTGACGGTGGCGAATTTCCTGCGCACGGCGATGAACGCGCGCATCAAGGCCGACGCGGCGGCGAAGAACAACGGCGTGGTGCCGCACGACGTCAAGGGCATGCCGATCCCGGTGTTCACGCGCCAGCTGAAAGAGGCGATGGCGATCCTCAAGGTCGACAACAGCTTCGCCGGGCGCTATCTGAACGACGGATTCTCGGGCGGCGAGAAGAAGCGCGCCGAAATTCTGCAGATGGCGATGCTCAAGCCGGAGCTGGCGGTGCTCGACGAGACCGATTCCGGCCTCGACATCGACGCGCTGCGCATCGTGAGCGAGGGCGTCAATACGCTGCACGAGAAGAACCCGAAGATGGGCGTGCTGATGATCACGCACTACCAGCGCCTGTTGAACTACATCAAGCCGCAGTTCGTCCATGTGCTGATCGACGGCCGCATCGTTGAATCGGGCGGGCCGGAGCTGGCTCTCGAACTCGAGAATCGCGGCTACGACTGGCTGAAGGACGCGGTGGCGGAATAAGAATCGAGTTCCGAGTTCCGAGTTTGGTAAAAGGAGAAAGCGATGTCCGACGAAAAGACGCAGGTTTCCGTCAACGATGAATACATCGATAAGTACGGATTTCATGAGGCCGAAAACTATGCGTTCAAGAGCCGCAAGGGTCTCGACGTGGAGATCGTGAAGGATATTTCGCGCATGAAGAACGAGCCGCAGTGGATGACGGACTTTCGTCTCCGCTCGCTGGAGGCGTTTTACGCGAAGCCGATGCCGAACTGGGGCAGCGACGTGCTGCAGCAGATCGACTTCAACGACATTTTCTATTACATCAAGCCGACCGACGGGCAATCCGATTCATGGGAAGACCTGCCGGCGGAGATCAAGAACACCTACGATCGCCTGGGCATCCCGGAGGCCGAGAAGAAATATCTGGCCGGCGTGGGCGCGCAGTACGAGTCCGAGGTGATCTATCACAGCCTCGCTAAGGATCTCGAGGACAAGGGCGTGATCTTCAAGGATACGGACACGGCGCTGCGCGAGCATCCGGAGCTGTTCCGCGAATATTTCGGCACCATCATTCCGCCGAGCGACAACAAGTTCGCGGCGCTGAACAGCGCGGTGTGGTCGGGCGGCTCGTTCATTTACGTGCCGCCGGGCGTCAAGATCGACATGCCGCTGCAGGCGTACTTCCGCATCAACGCGAAGAACGTCGGTCAGTTCGAGCGCACGCTGATCATCGTCGACGAGGGCGCGCAGGTGCACTACGTCGAGGGGTGCACGGCGCCGGTCTACTCGAGCGACTCGCTGCATTCGGCGGTGGTGGAGATCATCGTGAAGAAGGGCGGCCGCTGCCGCTACACGACGATCCAGAACTGGTCGACCAACGTCTACAACCTGGTGACGAAGCGCGCGGCGGCGTATCAGGATGCGACGATGGAATGGGTCGACGGCAACCTCGGATCGAAGCTGACGATGAAGTATCCGGCGGTGTATCTGATGGAGCCGGGCGCGCACGGTGAAATTCTGTCGATCGCGTTCGCCGGCAAGGGCCAGCACCAGGACGCCGGCGGCAAGATCGTGCACGCGGCGCCGAACACCACGAGCAAGATCGTGTCGAAGTCGATCAGCAAGGACGGCGGGCGCACCAGCTACCGCGGCCTGCTGAAGGTGTACAAGGACGCGGTCAACGCCAAGAGCAACGTCGTCTGCGACGCGCTGCTGCTGGATGAGCACAGCCGCAGCGACACGTATCCGTACATCGAGGTCGACAACGACGACGTGAACATCGGCCACGAGGCGAGCGTGTCGAAGATCGGCGAGGAGCAGCTGTTCTACGCGATGAGCCGCGGCATCTCCGAGGAGGACGCCAGCACGATGGTGGTCTCCGGCTTCATCGAGCCGCTCGTCAAGGAACTGCCGATGGAATACGCGATGGAGATGAACCGTCTGATCGCGCTGCAGATGGAAGGGACGGTCGGGTAGCGGAGAAGTGATGGTCGATAGTGATAGTTGATAGTCGGAGAAAAGAGGGAAGAGGAGTGAGGAAAGAGAGCAGGCGCGTCGCTCTCTCTTTTCTCACTCCTCTTCCCTCTTTTCTTTTTTCTTCATCTCTCATTACACTCCCACGCATGGCTTCTACATCAACGACCACGTACGATGCCGCCGCGGTGATGGGCGGCCTGTACGGTGACGGCATCATCGGGCTGAAAGGGGCGTTTGCGCGGGAATGGGTGCAGGCGCTGCGCGAGGACATGGACGCGGCGTACGTCGAGGCGCTGAAGCGGCCCGGCGGCGTGGTCGGGCGCGGGCCGAAGCGGCATTACGTGGAAATTCACCCCGAGGACATTCGCGGCTTCGTCGATCTGGCGACGCATCCGTGGGTGGCCTTCGTGTGCGAGACGATGCTGGGGCGGGAGTACAAGATCGTCGAAATCGGGTTCGACGTGCCGAACCCGGGCGCGGAGATGCAGCCGTGGCACCGCGACTTCCCGGCGCCGGAGGAGACGGTGGTCGGCCGGCGGCTGAACTCGCTGGCTTTCAACATCACCGGCGTCGACGTGATCGAGGCGATGGGGCCGTTCGAGATCGCGCCGGGCACGCAGTGGGACGACGCGAGCGAGTTCGAGCACGGCCAGTTTTCGCCGAAGTCGCTGTATCCGCGCTACGAGGCGCGCGCGCAGTACAAGATGCCGCAGATGGGCGACATCTCGGCGCGCTCAGCGATCACGATTCACCGCGGCACGCCGAACCGCTCGGACCAGGCGCGGCCGGTGCTGGTGCTCGGCGTCGACGCGCCTGACGCGCACAACGCCGAGCGGCACGACCTGCAGATCACGCACCGTTTCTGGGCGACGCTGCCGGATTCCGTGCGTTCACACCTCACCTGCCGCCTCGTCGATGAGCTGGAACCTATCGTTCAGGCGCATACGATCGAGGGGCTGGTGATGGGGGAATAGTACGTCCCGTCCGCGCCGACTCGCGCGCAGCGTCGAGGATGCGCATGACGGTGAGGTTGTTGGCCAGTCCGGAGAGGTCGTGCTCGTCGAGCACGACCTTGCCTTGTACGACGGCGGCGAGGAAGGCGAAACAGTCGTCGAGCGGAGTCGGCAGCGGGTCGAGCGCCGTGGTCTGTTCGGGCTTCTGCAGGCCGATGCGCGCGCGGAGCGTGCCCGGATCGACGGCGACGACGGCGCCGTTCGTGCCGTAGATCTCCATGTCCTTGCGATGCCATGGCCAGTTCCACGAGCCGTGGATGACGCACTGGGCGCTCGAGTAATCGACGATGATGGTGGCGTCGTCGTCGACGAGCGGGTAGTTCTCCGGCTGGAAGTTGCGCGTGACGGCGGTGACGGCGATGGGCTGTTCGCCGTCGAGCAGCCAGTGCATGAGGTTGGCGCCGTAGCAGCCGAAATCCATCAGTGCGCCGCCGCCGTTGCGCACCGGGTCGGTCAGCCAGGCGAGAAATTCCGGCCCGCAGCCGATG
>JBIIIA010000243.1:0-5309 GCA_044235195.1 Thermoflexales bacterium | reverse complement strand
TCGGGATGACGCCCTCCCGCAGCGGTCATCCCGAACGTCTTGCCCCGCATACACGGATTTCGTCACAGAAGAGTCCGGGCAAGACGGAGGGATCTCTCTTCGTGCAGTGCCGAGACCGACCACCGCTGACCGCAGGAGTGAGGTGGCGTACCAGGTAAACCACGGCGAAACGATGTCCCCCTGAGAGGGGGGCAGAGGGTGAGGCGTGAGCAAGTCGCCCCAAACGGCGGATGCACCCTGATTTCGTCCGGCCGATGTTTTCGGCCTATCATTCGCGTCACCATGAGTACAACGGCTTCCGCCCAAACGGTGAACGACGCACACCAACGCCTGTCAGAAACGCAAGTGCGTTCGTTTGTTGAGAACGGCTATTTGGCGATACCGGGCTTGGTCGACGCCGACGAACTGGCCGAGCTCAAAGCCGACGCCAGCCGCATCGCGCGCGGACACTATCCGAGCGCCACACTCAAAACGTTGCCGGCCGATCTGAGCGAGGACGAAGTGCTGCAGAACATCCTGTTTATCAGTCAGCCGCACACGGTCAGCCCGGTCATCGAGAAATACATTGCGCATCCGAAGATCTGCAGCGTGTTGAGCCAGATCACCGCGGCGCACCTGCCCTTCTGGGATGGCAGCGTCAAGTGCGTACAGTCGACTTTGTTCGTCAAACCGCCGCTGTTTCAGGGCCAGGCCTGGCATCAGGACGAGTCCTTCATTCCGACGCGCGATCGCTCTTTGGTCGGGGCGTGGATCGCCATCGACGACGCCACCGTTCAAAACGGCTGTCTATATGTCATTCCCGCGTCGCATCGCAGCGGCTATTTGTATCCGCAACGCCCGCACAACGACCCCGACGAATTCGACTCTACGCCGGAGAGCTACGGGTTCGATGAGTCGGCCGAAATCCCGCTCGAGGTGGCTGCTGGAACCGTGGTGTTCTGGAACGGCTATCTGCTGCATCGCTCGCGCCGCAATCGCTCATCGGGCTATCGGCGCGTGCTGGTCAATCATTACATGAACGCCTGGTCACTCTTGCCCCTGAGCCCGCGCGAAGGCGAGCGCGTAGCCATGGCCGACCGACGCAAAATCATTCCAGTGGCCGGCGTCGACCCATATGACTGGAAAGGCGTCGAAACCAGCAAGGACGAAGTGTGGTTGGGCACCACGAAAGCCAACACGCCGGAACGCGACGAACACGCGGCAAGTTGACATCGTCTCGGCATCTTGTGGCTTGTGCTGGCTGCTTTTCGTCGGCCGCGTCGATTTGGTTTGTCAACTTCCCTGCTCATTTCACACCCGGCAGCAGCACGAACACGCCGAGCACATCGGCCGGCAGCTGCGGTGCTGCCGTGGCCCGGCCTCGCCCGCGGCTGCGCGCACCTTCCACGCGCCCGTGCGCCTGCGCCACCGCATCTGCACGCGCCTGCGCCAGCGCCTCGACCTGCGGGACGAGGTGTGCGTAGCCGTCCACGACCCGGCGCACGAAGTCGGCAGCCTGCTCACGCGCCATGTTGCCGCTCGGCTGCGCATCGAGCAGCGCCAGCGCCGCGTCGTCGCTCAGCCACTCGGCCGCTTCAGGCGCGCCGGCGAACGCGGCCACCGCCACTTCCTCCACCAGCAGCGGCTCGGCTCGTCCGACGTGCACATGGTGCCGCAGGCGCAGCAGCAGCAGCGTCGTGCGCCGACTCACCGCGTCGGTGCGCATCGCCCCGGCGCGCCGCACGGACGAGGAATCACCGGCCAGCGCCTCTTCGAACAGCATGCCCGCCGCCGACTCGATGAACGGATGCGTGCGTGGCAGGAAGCGCTCCCCCGCCCGCACCGGCAGCTCGAAGCGCACCCGCACCAGGCCGTCCGGCGCCTCCTCTTCCACCAGCTCGTACAACGACGACTCGCGCAGATTCAGCGTCAGGCCGACGCCATCGTCGCGCACGCTCCCACCCAGCGCCGGAACCGCCCGCCGCAGAAATTCGCGCACGTCCGCCGCTGCCCCGATCGCCGCGCGCACCGCCGCCATCTCCGCCGCCACTTCCTGCACGTCGAGCCGCTGCTGTGCGAAGCGCGACCGTGATTTGTCCGTGCGCTGCACAGCGTCGTCGAGCGCACGCTCGTACGCCGTGCGCCGCGGCGCCAGATATTCCTCCAGCCCTTCCAGCACCATCTGTCCGTCGGCGTTCTTCCTCGCCGCGGCCGAACTCCCCTGCAGCAGCAGGCCCTCCAGCAGCGCCTCGATCAGCGCATCACCCTGCACCGGCACGCTCACCGACACGCCCAGCGCGTTGCGAATGGCCTTGTGCTTGCGAATGAGCACATTCAATACGAATCCGTCGATCGGGTTGTCGGACCCGTAGAGCGTCACCGCCTGCACCTCGGCCGACGGCTGCCCATAGCGGTCGACGCGCCCTTCGCGCTGCTCGTGGCGCGTGGGATTCCACGCCAGGTCGTAGTGCAGCACGGCGTCGAAGGCGTGCTGCAGATTGACGCCCTCGCTCAGACAATCAGTGGCCACCAGCACGCGCCGTGCTTCGGCCGCGGCGGCGGCCACGCGCGCCTCACGCTCGGCCGGCGCCAGTTGGCCGGTGACGGCCGCGACGTGCACGCCGCGCAGCTCTTTCCGCAGCGCCGCGGCGACGTATTCGGCCGTGTGCTGGAAGCGGCAAAACACGATCGGGCTGCGACCCTCGGCCACCATCTTCCGCACGATGGCCGTCGCCTCGCGCAGCTTGGCGTCGGCCTCGGCGACGCACAGCGCGTCGGCGCGCCGAGCCAGCGCGCGCAGCTTCTTCGCATCGCTGTCCTCGGCCTCGGCGCCGGGCGTGACGTCGGCGTCCTCGGCCGCGTCGTCGTCGAGCCAGTCGAGCACGCTGCGCCCGCCGAGCGCATCGGCCTCGGCGGCGTTCAGCGCGGCCGCCGCCGCCGCCCGGTTGCGCAGCGTGGCCGCCGCCGCCGCCGGGCTCGACCCGATCGCCCGCAGCAGCGCCAGCGCCGACCACCAGCGGATGCGCGTCGTCACGTCGGCTTCGTCGCCGCGCGAGACGAGCGAAGAGGCGTACTCGACCACGTCGTCGAAGAACGCGCGATACTCGCGGTCGAGTTTGTAGACGCGTTCTTCTTCTCGCCTAGTCGGGAAGCTCGTCTCGGTCTGCAGGTAGTCCAGCACGTCGCTGCGCTTGCGCTGAATGAAATGACGCGCCAGCTTTTCCTGCAGGCTGCGCTTCTGAGAGCCGGCCATCTCTTCGGGCAGCTCGCCCAGCTCCGGATCGAGCAGCGCCAGCAGCGAGCGAAAGGCGCCTTCGTCGCCGTTGTGCGGCGTGGCGGTGCACAGCACCATGTGGCGCGCCGGCCGCTCGGCCAGGCGTCGCAGCAGCTCGTGGCGCTGATGGCTGCTGCGCCCGGCGCCCTGGCGCTGGGCGCACGTGTGCGCTTCGTCGACGATGACGAATTCCGGGCAGGCGCGCAGGAAGTCCTCGCGGCGGCGCTGGGTCTTGATGAAGTCCATCGACACGACGGTGAACGGATGGTGATCGAACAGCGATTCCCCGGGGCCGATGTCGCGTTCCAACTGCGTCGCCGTGGCCGACAGCACGAGCGTGGCGTCGATGTGAAATTTCTCCGCCAGCTCCGCCTGCCACTGCTCGGCCAGCTGCGGCGGGCACAGCACCGCCATGCGTTCGATCTCGCGGCGGTCGAGCAGTTCACGCGCGATCAGGCCGGCCTCGATCGTCTTGCCCACGCCGACGTCGTCGGCGATCAGCAGCCGCACCGGATCCAGGCGCAGCGCCATCAAAAGCGGCGCGAGCTGATACGGCCGCGGCTCGACGGCGATGCGCGCGAACGAGCGAAACGGGCCGGCGCCGGCGCGCACGCGCAGCAGCGCCGCGTCGCGCAGCAGCCGCCCGGATGCGTAGTCCCCCACCGCGTCGGGATCCGGCAGCGGGAACGTCGCCGGGGCCGTGTCCTCCAACGCCGTGAGCAGCCCGACCACTTCGTCGTCGCCCCCGCCCAGCGGCCGCAGCAGCAGAAACTCGTCGGCCGATCCCGGCAGCACTACGAACTCACGCGTCCGCGCACGCACCAGCGATCCGATCGGATATTTCATCGTTTCCTTCTCTCCTCAGTCCCCGAACACCCACCGGTGCTTCGCGGCCACCGCCGCCCAGTCGTCGTCGTGGCCGAACACAATCACCGTGACGCCGATGTCTTCGAACTGCGCGCGCTGCCGCGCATCGCGCGCCGCGCGCTCGGGAAAATCGTGCACCGGGCCGTCGATGTACACCACTGCCTGTTCCGCTTCGTATTCGAAGTCCGGCCGCGTCCCGAGATCCGGCCACAGCTTCTGCGCCGCGCTCGGCAGCCGCAGCCCACGCGCATCCAGCCAGCGCAGCCACTTGCGCTCGAGCTCGGATCCACTCATGCGCAGCAGCCTTTCCAGCGGCGCGTCGTCTCCAACACCGGCGCCCTGCGCCCACTGCGACGACGGCGTATGCGTGATCGTCACCCGCGCTTCGCTCGCAGCCAGCAGCAGATCGCGCACCAGCCGGCGATCGAGCAGCCCGTGGTCGCGCTGATTGCCGTACGTCATCAGGCAGTCGTAGCAGGCGGCCACGCAGGGTTCGGACGAACCCGGCGCGCTGCCCAGGTCTGCTCCGGTCGTGCCGTCGAAGTGGCAGATCGACAGCGCCTCGCGCGCGACGTCGGCGAACGCGCCGGGTTCGTTGACCAGACGGCGCAGCACGCCCGCCCCGCCCTCGGCCGCTTCGACGAACAGCATCTGCGTCGGTCGGTCGGGATCCGGCAGCGGCTCCACGCCCAGTTCGACGTCCTCGAGCTGAAAGTACACCTGAATGGCGTGCTTGAGCGCCGCGCGCAGCGACGCCGCTTCCGGCAATCCGAGCGGCCGCCCGTGCACGCGAAATTCGACGAGCAGGCAGTTGCGTCGATCATCGACGTACGGCAGCACCCGCTCCGTGCGGCGACCGGTGAACGCGGCCTCGTCCCCGCCCTCTCCACCGTCGGGCGCTTTGTCCGCGGCGTTGGCCTGCCAGCGGCCGGTCTCGACGTCGATGATGAAGCCCGGCGGGGCGTCCTTGCTGCGCCGCCGCCAGCCGAGGTTGATGTTCCACACCTCCGCCGCCGGCGCGTACGAGACATGCGCCAGCACGCTGCCCTGCGCATCGCGCAGCTCGGCGTGCGTCACGCGCGCGCCGTGCACATCTTCGGCGAACCGCAGCGCCGTCTGCAGCTCGTAGCCCATGCGCGTGCGCTCCTCCTCGTCGGAGTTGATGCGGTCGGTCCGGCGCGCCTCGACG
>JBIIIA010000242.1:0-5313 GCA_044235195.1 Thermoflexales bacterium | reverse complement strand
GCGTTGAAGGGCGGCAGCACGGTGATGGTCTCGGCATCTGTGATCGAACGTTCGCGCAGCAGGGCGCGCAGTTCGTCGACCTGCGCCTTGACTTCCTCCTGAAGCTCGGGCATCTGTCCGAATTTCTGCAGGTAGCCGCCGAGCGGGATGATCAGAATCTGAGGCTGGCGTGGGTCGACGCGTCCGGTGTCCGGTTTGGATGCGCCGAAGGCGAGGCGCACGTGCGCGGGCAGTCCGGCTTCCACGAACGGCGTGCCGGGCGGGTCGTCGACGCCGGGCACGGTGATCGACTCGACGGGGAGGCCGAGGCTGGCGGGATCGATCTTGACGACGGCCGGCAGCGCTGCTTGCGGTGCGAGTGACGCCGGGTCCATCGCCGTCGGCGCCACATCGGGCGCTGCCTCGGGTGGGGCGGCCTCGGTGAATGTGGCGGCGGCAGTGGGTGCGGCGGTGGGCGCATCCGGAAGTGGAGTGGGGATGCCGGGGCGCGGCGTGGCGTCACGGCATGCCGCGAGGATCAGCGCAGCGACTGCGAGGGTCAGATAGGATCGATTGGCCATCGTAAATGTAGGCGGGTTCCGTTGATCTGCGGACTGCATCTACTCTATCAAAATATCGGCGATTGTGAGCATCCGGAGAGCAGGGAATCTCGAAAACAAAAACACCTCCGGATGTAGACCGGAGGTGTTTCACTGCGCAGACGCGTGCAGCGCTTACTTCTCTTCCTTGTAGTTGACGACCTTGCGAACGAACGGGTCGTACTTGCGCAGCTCGAGGCGAGCCGTGTCGTTCTTGCGGTTCTTCTCGGTCAGGTAGAAGTGGCCGCTCTCCGAGCTCTTCAGACGGATGACGATGCGCGAACCTTTTTTCTTTGCCATGAGAAATTACTCCTGCGGGATCAGCCGAACTTGGCTGCGCCCGGGATGGGCAGCAGTGCGAGCAGGCGGGCGCGCTTGATGGCGCGCGCGACCAGGCGCTGGTTTTTGGCGCTCAGACCACTGCGGCGGCGCGGCAGGATTTTGCCCTGCGCGTTGACGTAGCGGCGAAGCTGCTCGGCGTTCTTGTAATCCGGCTTGCTCTTCGTCGCCGTGAATTCATCGATGCGCTTGGGCTTCACGGCGCTTTCCGTCTGGCGGAAGTTCGAGCGACGCTGGCGGCGTCCGCCGCGCATGTCCGACGAATCGTCGGCTTCGTTGTACATGTTGTCCACGGTTTCTCCTTTTCGGTGAAGCGTGCGTCGAATCGCGCACGCGGGCTTGCAAGTCTACCACGTCTCATCCCAGCGGCACGTATAGCTCGGACGTGAGCTTCCAGTAGCGGCCGTGCTTGTGCCACGCCGCCAGGTACACGCCGGACTGGCGCGGCGCGCTGCGCCAGTGACCGGTCCAGCGCCCGTGCTCGGCCGCCGTGCGTCCATCTGCGGCGACGTCGATGCGCTCGGGTTCGCGCACGAAAGTGATGAAATCGGGATCGGCGAAGAAATGCTCGAACGCGCGCTGCACCTGCTCGCGCCCGACGAGCGGTGTGCCGTCGCTGGTGCTGACGTGCACATCCGCCGCCCAGCATTCGCCGATGCGTCGGGCGTCGTGCGCGGCGATGGCGGCGTTGAACTGCGCGCGCAGCTCGTGCACCGCCGCCTCGTCGCGCGCCGGGTCGGGTCGCATGCGCACGTTCACGGCACCAGCACGACCTTGCCCTTCGTGCCGCGGCCGGCCATGTACTCGTGGGCGGCGGCCGCCTCCGCCAGCGGGAAGCTGCGGTCGACCTTGACCTTCAGCTTGCCCTGCGCCACCCAGCGCGCCAGTTCGCGCACCTTCTTCACGAGCGCATCGCGCGTGGCGATATGCACGAACAGCGACGGCCGCGTCAGATACAGCGACCCCTTGGCGTTCAGAATCTGCGGATTGAACGGCGCCACCGGGCCGCTGGCCTGCCCGAACAGCACCATCATGCCGCGCGGCTTGAGGCAGTTCAGGCTTTTGTCGAAGGTGTCCTTGCCGACGGAGTCGTAGACCACGTCGACGCCGGCGCCCTTGGTGATCTTCTTCACCTCGGCTTCGAAATCGTGGGTGACGTAGTTGATCACTTTGTTCGCCCCGGCGCGCTTGGCGATCTTCGCCTTCTCCTCGCTGCCGACGGTGCCGATGACGAATGCACCGCGCATGCGCGCCGCCTGCACCAGCAGCGCGCCAGTGCCGCCGGCTGCCGCGTGAACGAGGCACACGTGCCCGTCCTTCAGCGGGAACGTATCGTGCGTGAGGTAATGCGCCGTCATGCCCTGAATGCCGAGCGTGGCTGCGGTCACGAGATCGAGGCTCTTCGGCAGCGGCGCGACCTTGGCGGCCGGCGCGATGCAGTACTCGGCATACGATCCCTGCGCCGCGACGGTGAGCACGCGATCGCCGACCTTGACGTCGGTCACGCCGGCGCCGATGGCGTCGACCACGCCGGTCGCTTCTGCGCCGAGCGTGAACGGCGGCTGGCCCTGATACTGGCCGCTGCGCTGATAAATTTCGATGAAGTTCAGACCGGCGGCGGCGACTTTGATGCGCACTTCCCCTTTCCCGGGCTCCGGCATCGGAACGTCCTCGAGCGCGAGCACTTCGGGGCCGCCGAATTGATTGACGCGGATGGCTTTCACTTTTCCTCCTGAGAAACTGACGACCGACGACCGACGACCGACGACCGACGACCGACGACCGACGACCGACGACCGACGACCGACGACCGACGACCGTAATCGTTGTGGGGCTCGATTTTATCGTGTACGCCGTCATTTCGTGCGGTGCTGCGTGCCTGGGGTGCCGGCGTTGAGGTCGGCTTGCCTACGCCTCACCCCCTGCCCCCTCTCTCCCTCGATTTCGCTTACGTTTTGTCGAGCAAATGACTGATAAGCGCGCGAAATCTCGGCGAAGAGGGGAAATTCCCGCCACGCGCCCCCTCTTCGCCGAAATTTCGCGTCGTCGGCAAGAGCGTTGCTCGATCCGAGCCGAAGCGAAATTGAGGGGGAGAGGGGGTCAGGGGGTGAGGCGTGAGAAGGTGCACCCCAAACGGCGTCTACCGATAGAATCGCCGTCTCATGACACAAACACCGCACCCGCGCGAAGCGGCCGGCTTCGCATTCGGATTTCTCGGCGTGCTGATTTTCAGTTTTTCATTTCCGATGACGCGGTTGGCCGTGCACGAGATGAATCCGACGTTCGTGGCGCTCGGGCGGGCGCTGGTGGCGGCGACGTTGTCCGGCCTGCTGCTGGTGATCACGCGGCAGCCGATTCCGACGCGTGCGCAGTTCGGCCGGCTGGCGATCGTGGCGCTCGGCGTGGTGGTGGGCTGGCCGTTGTTTTCGGCGTGGGCGTCGCGCTTCGTGAACGCCTCGCACAGCGCCGTGGTGAACGCGCTGCTGCCGCTGGCGACGGCGGCGCTCGGCGCGCTGGTGTCGGGCGATCGGCCGGCGCCGCGTTTCTGGGCGGCCGCGGCGGTGGCCAGCGCGACCGTCATGGCCTTCATTCTCATCAGCAGCGGGCAGTCGATCGAGATCGGCGACCTGGCGATGCTCGGCGCGGTGGCGCTCGGCTCGGTCGGCTACGTGAGCGGCGCGCGCATGAGCGCGCAGATCGGCGCATGGCAGACGATCTGCTGGGCCAACGTCGTCGCCGCGCCGTTCCTGGTGATTCCCGTCCTGCTCACGATGCCGGCGGACGCGGCCGCGGTGAGCACGACGGCGTGGGGTGCGTTTCTCTATCTCGGCGTGTTCAGCATGTTCCTCGGCTTCTTCGCGTGGTATCACGGACTGGCGCTGGGCGGCATCGCGCGCGTCAGCCAGATTCAGCAGCTGCAGACTTTCCTGACGATCACGTGGTCGTGGCTGCTGCTCGGCGAGACGATCACGCCGTTCATGATCTTCGCCGCCGTGCTCGTGGTGGCGATGATCTTCGTGGCGCGCAGCGCGCCGATTCGGCGCAGGGCGTAATTCGGCTGCGTGAAGAAGACACCGGAATTTTCTATGACGAATATTTTGCTCACCCCCTTCTTTCTCGACGAACGCATCGCGGCGATGGACTCGATGCTGGACCAGGCCGTGGAACTGAACGCGCCGACGCTGACGGCCGACGATCGGCAGGGGCGCATGTCGCAGGCGCACGAGGGCATCGCGGCGTACGTCGATCGCACGCTGCGCGCCGGCGAACGCCCGATCGCCGTGAGCGGCGACTGCTGCGCCACGATCGGCGTGCTGGCCGGGCTGCAGCGCGCCGGCGTCGATGCGCTGCTCGTGTGGCTCGATTCGCACGGCGACTTCAACGACTGGGACAGCACGCCGAGCGGCTTCCTCGGCGGCATGCCGCTGGCCATGATGTGCGGCATCGGCGAACAGCGCATGATGCACGCCGTCGGCGCGCGGCCGCTGGCGCCGCATCGCGTGGTGCTCAGCGACGGCCGCGACCTGGACCCCGGCGAGCGCATGCACATCGCGCGTTCGCGCATCCTGCACGTGCCCGATCCGGCGACGCTGCTCACGCTGCGCCTGCCGAACGTGCCGCTGTGGGTGCACTTCGACAGCGACGTGCTGCGGCTCGACGACATGCCCGCGGCCAAGTACCCGGCGCAGGGCGGCTCGGCGCTCGAGACCATGCGTGCCGTGGCATCTCGGCTGGCCGCCACCGGCCGCGTCGCCTGCATCTCGATGACGCCGTGGACCACCGACATGGACCCCGACGGCCGCGCGCGACGCAGTACGCTGTCGGTGTTTCAAGACCTGCTGTGATAGTCGATAGTGGATATATTGAGCTCTCTACTGTGACTATCTACTAGTCACTATCACTTTCTCCATGTACATCCCCCCCTACTTCTCCATGTCCGATCTCGACGAGCAGCTCGCCTTCATGAAGGCGAACAGCTTCGCCGTGCTGGTGAGCACGATCGACGGCGTGATGCATGCCACGCATCTGCCGGTGTACGTGAAACGCGAAGAGAACCGAGTGCGCGCGGCGTGCCATCTGGCGAAGGCGAATCCGCAGGCGCAGTCGCTGGCGCGCGAACCGAACGTGCTGCTGATTTTCAACGGGCCGCACGGCTATGTTTCGCCGAGCAACTACGACAAGGTCGAAAGCGTGCCGACGTGGAACTACGTCGCTGTGCACGTGTACGGCGCGGCGCGCGTGGTCGAGGACAAGGACGGCAAGCTGGAGCAGCTGGCCGACTTGATCGGCAACTACGAGGCGGCGTTTCAGATGCAGTGGGATTCGCTGTCGGACAAATATCGCGACGGCATGCTCGGCGGCATCGTGGCGTTGGACATCGCGATCGAGCGCATCG
>JBIIIA010000241.1:0-5325 GCA_044235195.1 Thermoflexales bacterium | reverse complement strand
TCACGCTCACCGCCGGGACGAACAATTTTCCGGCCAGCTCCAGCGTGTGCGGGCCGAAGGCGAATCGCTCGGGCAGCCAGAGGCCACGCGGCATCGCCCCGACGACGGGCTCCGGAAACCCCGCCAGCAGCGTCACGATCGTCGCAATCGCCACGCCGATCAGCGCCGGCGGCACCGCGCGCCCGAACGACTTCGGCAGGAGGAACATCACCGCGATCACGATCCCGCCGGTCACCAGCGTATGCCAGTCGGGCTGCAGCGCCCCGTTCACCACACGGCCGAAAAATTCGCCCCATTTCTGCAGCGCCGTGATGGCAGAGGACGCATCGACGTTCAGAAGATTGTGCACTTGCCCGGTGAAAATAATGATCGCGATGCCGCTGGTGAAGCCGGTCACCACCGGCCGCGGGATGAACAGCACTACGCGCCCCAGCCGCAGCACACCGACGAGCAGGATCATCACGCCGGCCATCAGCGTCGTTACCCAGATGCCCTCCAGGCCGTAGTCGCGCGCCACGAGCAGCAGCACCGCCGACATCGCCCCTGTCGGCCCGCTGATCTGATTGGGCGTGCCGGAGAAAATTCCCATCACCAGGCCGGCGACCATCGCTGTGACGAGGCCGGCCGCGGCAGTCGCTCCGCTGGCAATGCCGAACGCCAGCGACAGCGGCAGCGCCACCGCCGCCACGCTGATGCCGGCCATGACATCCTGACGCAGCGCATGCCGGTCGTAGCGATCGAACTCTTCTCGCAGGACCTCGAACAGCGCGATTCGTGCCATAGGTGAATCAAAGAGTGACTAGACCCGAGTGGAGTCCGCGAATCACGGCACCGCCCGCCGCCCGACGGGCGGCGGGCGGTGCCGTGATTCGCGGTTTATCCACTCGATTAGCGCATCTGGTGAATCAAAGAGTGTGCGTCAGAGCACATGTAGTGTCAAGTCAGCTTTTCGTCGTCTTGTTCTCAGGAAATACCCAGCACGGTGTGGTCTAAATTGTCTTCATGAATCGCAAACTGCTTGCGACGCTGTTCGGATGTCTGTCCGTCACCGCACTGTGTTCGTGCATCGCCGCGGGCGCTTCGGTGTATTGGCTGGCGACGAACACGAGCCAGGATCTGATTCGCTGGGTCGACGATGCGCCGGTGACGAGTGACGCCCCGGCAGGCGAGGATTCCGCGCAGGAATCGTCGGGCGGGCCGATCGCCGCACCATCGAGCGACATGGCGACGATGCAGGAGAATCTGGCGCGCGCGCAGAACGCCGTGCTGCCGCGCGAAGATCTCGCCGACCTGGCCGTGCGGTTCAAAGGCGTGTCACCCGCTGCCACTGCAGTCGATTGCCCGAAGCTGCGCAGCTACGAAATTGGTGCGACGCGCACGTTCACGATGAGCGATCAGGATGACAACACGCAATTCACGATCACCACGAAGCTCGCGCATCGCACCGACCACGTCTACATGTGGGTGCAGACGCAGCCGAAGGGCGTGACGATCGACGAGCGCAAACTCCGCAAGGCCGGCGACGCGTTCGAAAAGAACATCTACGCCCGCACGCGAGAATTTTTCGGCAGCGAGCCGATGCCGGGCATCGACTGCGATCCGCACGTGCACATCGTGCATGCCGCCGGCATCGGCAGCTCGGTCGGCGGATATTTTTCATCGCCGGACAGCTTCCCACGCGCAGTGCGCCCGGATTCGAACGAGGGGCAGGTGTTCGTCATGCATGCCGCGCCCGGCTACAACGGCAGCGACCCGGGCAGCGACACGTACATGAGCACGATGGCGCACGAGTTCCAGCACATGATTTCGTTCGCCAACGTGCACGCACCCGATCTGTGGCTGGAGGAAGGCGCCGCTCAGTTCGCCGAGCGCGTCAACGAATACACGAACAACGTCGGCACGCCGTACGAATTCGCTGCACGCCCGGAAACGCAGCTGAACACCTGGCAGGAGAGCAGCGCCGGCGCGAACGGCGCACACTACGGCGCCGGCTATTTGTTCTGGTCGTATCTCTATGACCGCTTCGGCGAAGACACCGTGCGCGTGCTCGCCCGCCTGCCCGAACGCAGCGAGAGCGCGTTCATCCGCGAGCTCGCCGCGCGCAATATCGAAAATCCGAATACGAAGGCGCCGTACACCTTCGAGGAACTTTTCGCCGACTTTGTCGTCGCCAACCACACCGGCCGCAATTCGTTCGCCGCCGACGATGTGCGCTATCGCTACACGTCGATCGATGTGCCGCCGATGTCCACGTACGAGAGCTACGACGCGCGCGACTTTCCGGTCGATGTCACCGAAACACTGGCGCAGTTCGGCACGCATTACATCGACGTGCGCGGCGACGCGACGGTGACCGTGCGATTCGACGGCGAATCGGCCGTTCCTTTGCTGCCGATGACACAGCGGGAAACGCGCGGCGCGTTCTGGTGGTCGAATCGCAGCGACGCCAGCAATCCGCGGCTGACGCATGAATTCGATCTTTCCTCCGTCTCCAGCGCCACGCTCGAGTTTCGCGCGTGGTACCGCATGGAGCGCGACTACGACTATGCTTACGTCAGCGTCAGCACGGACGCCGGCGCCACGTGGAAGCTGCTCGACACGCGCACCTGCACACGACAAAATCCTCAGAATGCCAACCTCGGCTGCGGATGGAACGGCGCATCAGGCGGTGCCGACGACCCGCGCTGGGTCGACGAGTCGGCGGACCTGAGCGCGTACGCCGGAAAGAAAATTCTCCTGCGCTTCGAAGCTGTCACCGACGCCGGCGTCAATCGCGAAGGGCTGGCGATCGACGACGTGCGCATCCCGGAAATCGGATTCAGCGACGCCGCCGAGGCGGACGCCGCCGGCTGGAAATCGGAAGGCTGGGTGCGCGTGAGCAATGCACTCCCGCAGCGCTGGTCTGTGCAGGCGATCCTGATCGGCCGCGACGGCTCGCGCCGGCTGCAGCGCATGGCGATCGACGACGTCGACGGCCGCGGCGAGATCAAGCTGAATCTGACGCGGCGCGCTGGGCTGCGCAACGTCGTGCTCGCCATCAGCCCGACCACGCAGGTGACGACGCAGCCGGCCACATACCAGCTGCGAATTGAATAGAAAAAAATAGAACGAGGAAAACAATGGAAGGATTCGGATTTTTGTCGGTAGTCGGATGGGTGCTCCTGCTCATCCTGTTCGTCTACGTTTTCGCCATCGGCCAGCAGCGCTCGCGCGGCGGAACGCAGACATTTTCGATCGGTCTGATCGTCGTGCTCCTGCTCTTCGGCGTCGGATTGAACACGCTCAGCGCCGGCCTGGTTTCGATTCCACCGAACGAGCGCGGGCTGGTGCTCAATCTGTTCACAGGCGTGCGCCTGCCGACGCTCACGCCCGGCGTGCATTTCATCATGCCGGTGATCGAAAATGTCCGCCGCTACAGCATCGGACAGGAAACCTACACCATGTCGAAGGAATCTGCGGAGGGAGAAGTGCAGGGCGATGACAGCGTCACGGCTCGCACCAGCGACGGGCAGGAGGTGTTCGTCGACGCCAGCGTCACCTACCGTATCAACCCGGAAAGCCCGTTCGATCTGCTCACGCGCTTCCCGAACAACGACTGGAAAAGTCTGCTGATCCGTCCGCAGGCGCGCAGCATCATCTACAACCGCGTCGCCATGTATCAGGTCGAAGAGGTGTACAGCTCCAAGCGCACGGAACTGCAGAAGATGATCGAGGATGAAATGCGCGCCAAGCTCGCCGAGAACGGGCTGGTGCTCGAATCGTTCCTGCTGCGCAACGTCACGTTCAACGCCGACTACGCCAAGTCGGTCGAGGAAAAGCAGATCGCGCAGCAGAACGCCGAGCGCGCGAAGTTCCTCGTCGAGTCGGAGCGCCAGGAGGCCGAACGCGTGCGCGTGCAGGCGCAGGGCCGCGCCGACGCCGCCGTCACCGCCGCGAAGGGCGAAGCCGAGGCGCGCGTCATTCAGGCGAAGGCGGAAGCCGAGTCGCTCAGCCTGATCGCCGAACAACTGCGCAACAACCCGAACCTGCTCACGTTCCGCTACATCGAAAAGCTCGCCCCGAACGTGCAGACGATCATGCTGCCGTCGAATCAGCCGTTCCTGCTGGATCCGAAGGCGTTCGTCGGGCCGACCACACCGTAACCGCTTCACACACGTCGACCCGCGCAGCCCCGGCCATGCGCGGGTCGACGCAGCATCGCTGCACGATCGTGGCCGGGACTCGACACGTCCACGTTCACGCATGATTTTCCTGCGACGATCCCTGCCCGTGCTCGCCGCCGTTCTCTGCGCATGTTCGGCGCAGACAGCCACACCGCCGGCATCGCCGACGTCGACACAGCCGCCGGCGGCTCCGACAGCAGCCGCGCCTACCGCGCTCGCCAGCCCGCTGGCGTCGCCGCTGGCGTCGCGCGCGCGCTCCACGACCGCCAGTGAAATTCTGCTGCCGATGGTGCAGTCGGCCCCTCCCGCCCGGCGCGTTCTTTTCCTGGCGGGCAGCTTCCTCCCGGAAAGCGGCTACCCGCATTCGCGCGTCTACGATTCCGCGACGCATCCGGAAAGCTTCCTGCAGCTGCGCACGCAGGTTCTCGAACAGGATCTCGGCTTCGATGTCGATGAAATCATCTTGGGCGCCGACACCGTGATTTCTTCGGCCATGCTGGCTCCATATTCCGTGGCCGTGCTCGGCTCGAACGATCGCTCACTGCTGCCGGCCGAAGTCGACGCCCTCACACAGTTCGTCGAGTCGGGCGGCGGGCTGCTGCTCTACGCAGATTTCCAGTACGGCCCGAACAACTGGAACAGCGACAATGATTTCCTGCAGCGGTTCGGCCTCGAAGTCTTCCCGGACAATTTTCAGCCGACCACGCAGATCACCGACATCGTGCCGTCGCACCCGATCATGAGCGGCGTGCGCAGCTTCGCCACGGAAGGCAGCAGCCAGTTTCTGATTTCGGCGCAGGCACTCACCGACACGATCGTGCTGGCGCGATGCTCACCGCTCGATCGGCTCGGCTGCGCACTGCAGGAGCCAGAACGCAGCCGCGTCGGCCCGAACGATGTCGTGGCCTGCACGTGGGTGCGCAGCCTCGGCCGCGGCCGCCTCGCCGGCACCTGCGACCGCAACACCTTCCACGACGGCCCGGGCATCGGCACCGCGCTGTCGGAATTCGACAACCGGCGCTACGCCGCCAACCTCTTCCGCTGGCTGGCGACGGGCCGCTGACGTGAGACGGGGCGACACATGGGCGACCGACCCGGGCAATCCGGGCGACCGACCCGGGCAATCCGGGCGACCGACGCCGGGCAATCCGGGCGACCGACC
>JBIIIA010000240.1:0-5326 GCA_044235195.1 Thermoflexales bacterium | reverse complement strand
ATGTCAGGAAGTGTCGGGTGCATTCGTATACTGCGAGCGATGCATGACGTTCTGCGGGAGATGCGCACATGGGACGAGCCGATCGCGCTGGCGACGGTGACGGCGACGTGGGGCAGCGCGCCGCGCCGCGTCGGGTCGCACATGGCGTTCACCGCCGACGGGCGGATCGCCGGCTCGGTGAGCGGCGGCTGCGTCGAGGGCGCCGTCATCGAGGAGGGGCTCGAAGTGCTGCGCACCGGGCGTGCGAAGCTGCTGCGCTACGGCGTCGCCGACGAAACGGCGTTCGATGTGGTCGGCCTGGCATGTGGTGGGAGCATCGAAATTTTCGTGCAGCGGCTCGATCCCGGCGAGATCGCACTTCTGGCGCATCAGCAGGACGGCGGCCGGTCGTGCGCCCGCGCCGTGGTCATCGACGGAGCGGAGCACGCGATCGGTGATGGCGTGCACCTCGGCGAAGGCGGCGTGGAGCGCTTCGGCTGCGCGCCGGAGCGGATGTCGCTGTTGACGGAGCTGGCGGAGCAGGGCTTGGCCGACGGCCGTCCGGTGCGCCGCGAGCTCGTCGATGCCGAAGTGCGCGCCGTGTTCGTGGATGTTTTCCTGCCGCCGCCACATCTGGTGATCGTCGGCGCGGTGCACATCGCGCAGGCGCTCGCGCCGCTGGCGCGGACGATGGGCTATCGCGTCACCGTGATCGACGCGCGCAGCGCATTCGCTGCGGCCGAACGATTTCCTGGCGTCGACGATCTGCGGGCGTGTCCTCCGCGCGAGGCGTTGGCGCAGCTCATGCTGACGCGCTCCACAGCGATCGTGACGCTGACGCACGACGCGCGCTTCGACGATGCGGCGCTGGAGGCGGCGCTGCGCAGCCCGGCGTTCTACATCGGCGCGCTGGGCGGGCGCGCCACGGCCGACCGTCGGCGCGAGCGCCTGGCGGCGCGCGGATTCACGCCCGCCGATCTGCAGCGCATCGCCGGGCCGATCGGCCTCGACATCGGTGCGCGGTCGCCCGAAGAGATCGCCCTCGCCACCATGGCCCAAATCGTCGCCGCCCGCAATTCACACCCGTAGGGGCGACCCGGTGGGTCGCCCGGGTCGCCCGGGTCGCCCGACGCCCGGTGGGTCGCCCGGGTCGCCCGACGCCCGGTGGGTCACCGCAACAGCCCGCGCAGGCCGACGTCGAACGGCGGCCGCACCACGCCGCGCTCGGTGATGATGGCCGTCAGGTAGCGGTGCGGGGTGACGTCGAAGGCCGGGTTGTAGACGTCGACGCCGACGGGTGCGGTGCGGCGGCCGAATCCGTGCGCGACTTCGTCGGCGCCGCGCTCTTCGATCGGGATGCGGCTGCCGTCGGGCAGCGCGAAGTCGATCGAGCTGCTCGGCGCGGCGACGTAGAACGGCACGCCGAACTCCTTCGCCAGCACCGCCACGCCGAGCGTGCCGATCTTGTTGGCGAAGTCGCCGTTGGCGCACAACCGGTCGGTGCCGACGATGATGCCCTGGATGCGTCCCTGCGCCATGACCGTCGCCGCCATGTTGTCGGTGATCACGGTGACGGGGAGGCCGGCCTGCTGCAGCTCCCATGCGGTGAGGCGCGCGCCCTGCAGCAGCGGGCGCGTCTCGTCGGCGTACACGCGGAAGCGGCGGCCCTGTTCGTGCGCCACGTAAAACGCGGCGGTGGCGGTGCCGAGGCCGGCGGTGGCCAGCGCGCCGGCGTTGCAGTGCGTCAGCCAGGCGTCGCCGTCGCGGATGAACTGCGCGCCGAACTCGCCCATGGCGCGGCACATGGCCGCGTCTTCGTCGAGCACGGCCTGCGCCTCGCGCAGCATGGCCCCTTTGATTTCAGCGACGGACGAGCTGCGCGCACCTTCCACGAGTCGCGTGATCCGTTCCGTGGCCCAGAAAAGATTGACTGCGGTCGGGCGCGAAGAATCGAGATAGCGCTTGGCGGCGCGCACGTCGTTCAGGAATGCGTCGTGCGAAGCGGCGGCGCTGCCGCGCACGCCGAGGTACATGCCGAATGCGGCAGCCACGCCGATGGCCGGCGCGCCGCGCACACGCAGCACCTTGATCGCTTCCCACATCGTCTCGATGTCGGCGGCGTCGACGTAGCGCACTTCGTTGGGCAGCAGCGTCTGGTCGATCAGCCGCGCGCAGCCCTGCGCGTCGCCGACCCATTCGATGGTCTTGACCGGGATCATGGCGGGCATTATCGCCGGTCGGTCTGGGGCAGGTATGTCGAGCGCAGCATCGGGCGGATGGGCATGGCGTCGTCGTCGTGGCGGCCGAGCGTGCCGAGGTTCCAGTTGTTCTGGATCATGCGCAGCAGGCTGTAATGATCGTAGCGGCGGCTGTCGCGGGAGCCGGGGCGGATGCTGGGCGCGAGCAGGATGGCGCTGACCTGCGAGGGTGCGGGCAGCGTTCCGCTGCCTTCGTCCCACATGACGACGACGAGTGTGTCCTTCGTGAACGACGGGTCAGTCAGCTTCGGTTCGAGAAAACCGGCGAGCCACGCGGCGGCGGTGGGGATGTCCGTGTCGTGGCTGTTGTTGTTTGCGTTCGGCGCGTAGAACGAAAACTGCGGCAGCGCGTTCGTGGCTATGTCGGCGTCGAGTGCGGCGCCGTCGACGATCTTCGCGCAGCGGATCGGATCGGTGCGCACGGTGTCCGCGCTGATGAACGGATTGTGCTTGCGTCCGTAGAGATGAAGATCGCTTTCGTACTTCGGCGTGTAGCAATTGCCGGGGTAGTTCTCCTGATAGGTCTTCCAGGAGATGCCGTGTTCTTCGAGCTGATCGACGAGGTTGCGGCCGGGGATGTCGGTCACGGTCGAATCGACGATGCCCATCGGATCGCCGAAGATCATGGCCACGTAGTTCGGCTGCGACGGATGCGTCAGCGCCCAGTAGTTGGTGAGCAGCTGCCCGCGCTGCGCGAGCGCGGCGAAATACGGGTGATTCTGCACGTCGTCGTAATCTCGATTTTCGAGGACGATGACGAAGATGCGTTCGAACGTATGCGGGTCGAGGCCGGCGCGCGCGGCCGAGGCGACGGGCAGGGCGTCGATGAAGAACAGGACTGCGATGAAGCACGCCGCGACTTTTCGTATGCGGGTGAGCGACATGCGAACCATGGTACTTCACCTCGCCCCTACTGTGTTTGACGGCGAATCTGGTCCATCACTTCGTGCCGAAATGCCCGCAGGCGCGCGTCGAATTCCGGATCGATTTCGTCGGCCAGGGCGTCGGCGCTGTAGGCGTGCGAATCCATCAGCCGCAGCAGAGCGGCTGCGGCGTGGTGGCGAAAGGAGCGGTGGACGCTGCGGCGCTCGAGGATTTCCATGAGCGGCCACGCCGAGATGCGCAGCGAGGAGCGTTCAGTGATCGACAGCCAGATGGCGTGTGTCTTGCCGTACTGCCGGGCATGCAGCAGCCCGTGCAGTTCGGCAATCGAGAGGCTGTCGAAGAATTCGCGCTCCTCGCGCACTTCGTCGGCCCAGGAACGGTGGGAGGGCATGGGGGAAGGGGAGAGGGGAGAGGGAAGAGGGGAGAGGGAAGAGGGAAGAGGGGAGAGGGAAGAGGAGTGAGGGGAGAGGAGTGAGAAAAGAGAGTTTCCGGGGAATGATCGGATGCAAAGTGCAAACGATATCCGCACTCACTCCTCTCCTCTTCCCTCACTCCTCTCCCCTCTCTTTTCTCACTCCTCTTCCCTCATTCCTTTCTTCCTAGACCTGCGGCAGCGCGGCCTGCGCCTGGTCGATGACGGCCTGCGGCAGCTCGTAGTCCTGGATGTCGCCGCGCAGGTAGCGGTCGTAGGCGGCCATGTCGAAGTGGCCGTGGCCGCACAGGTTGAAGACGATGGTGCGGGCGACGCCTTCCTCGCGGGCCTTGATGGCTTCGTCCATCGCGCCGCGGACGGCGTGGGCCGCCTCGGGCGCCGGGACGATGCCCTCGGTGCGCGCGAACGTGATGCCCGCTTCGAACGTGGCGCGCTGCTGCACGGCGCGCGCCTCGATGATGCCGGCGCGGTAAAGCTCGCAGATGCTCGATGCCATGCCGTGGTAGCGCAGGCCGCCGGCGTGGATCGGGGCGGGGATGAAGTCGTGGCCGAGCGTGTACATCTTGACGAGCGGCGTCAGCATGCTGGTGTCGCCGAAGTCGTAGGCGTACACGCCGCGCGTGAGCGACGGCGCCGCCGCCGGCTCGATCGCCACCACGCGCAGATTCGAGGCGCGGCCCTTGATCTTGTCGCCCACGAACGGGTACGCGAATCCGGCGAAGTTGCTGCCGCCGCCGATGCAGCCGACGACCACGTCCGGATACACGCCGGCCATGTCGAGCTGGCGCTGCGTCTCGATGCCGATCACGGTCTGATGCATCAGCACGTGGTTCAGCACCGAGCCGAGCGCGTACTTCGTCGGCGTGGCGCTGGTCACCGCGTCCATCACCGCTTCGGAGATGGCCATGCCGAGCGAGCCGGTGTTGTTCGGGTCTTTCGCCAGAACCATGCGGCCGACCTCGGTGTCGGGCGAAGGCGAGGCGACGACCTTCGCGCCCCACGTTTCCATCAGGTTGCGGCGGTACGGCTTCTGGTCGTAGCTCACGCGCACCATGTAGACCTTGACTTCGATGCCGAACAGGCTGCCGGCGAACGCCAGCGAGCTGCCCCACTGCCCAGCGCCGGTTTCAGTCGCGATTCGCTTGACGCCAGCTTCCTTGTTATAGAACGCCTGTGGAATGGCGGTGTTCGGCTTGTGGCTGCCGGCCGGGCTGACGCCTTCGTACTTGTAGTAAATCTTCGCCGGCGTCTGCAGGTGCTGCTCGAGGCGATGTGCGCGGAAAAGCGGCGTCGGGCGCCAGATCTTATACACGTCTCGCACCGGCTCGGGGATGTCGATGTAGCGCTCCCTGCTGACTTCCTGCATGATCAGTTCCATCGGGAAGAGCGGCGCCAGGTCCGCCGGGCCGACGGGCTGCTTGGTGCCGGGATGCAGCACCGCCGGCAGTTCGAAGGGCAGGTCGGCCTGAATGTTGTACCAGGCCTTGGGGATGTCGCTCTCGCTGAGCAGGAATTTCGTCTGATCGGTCATGTGGCTCCTGTTGCTCCTGTGTAGTGACTTCGAACGTCTTCCGAAAGTGAGTGTTTTCGGAGTGCGTAGTGTAGACCGAACTCGGCGGATGTGGGTTCGGGGGTGCATCCGCCGTTTGTGGCGAAATTTCGAATCATCGACGATGCCACACGAAGAGAGATCCCTCCGTCTTGCCCTGGCTCGTTCGTGGCAACGTCTGCACGGACGGGGCAAGACGTTCGGGATGACGTTCCGAGAGAG
>JBIIIA010000239.1:0-5344 GCA_044235195.1 Thermoflexales bacterium | reverse complement strand
AGCGTGTCGCCCACGCACTGGTCCAGCCCATACTTGCGCGGAATCTCCACGTCGTGCGCATACGCCTCCACGCCGCCCACCTGGAACGCCACGATGACGTAGTCTGCTCCCTTCAGCGCCTTGCGCCGCTGCGTGGTCATCTCCACCTTCGCCGGCAGCTTGTTCACCCCGACGACCGTCTTCACGCGTTCATACGTGCGCTTGAGACTCTCCTCGTTGATGTCGTACAACACCAAGTGCGCCGACTGCAGTTCCGGGAAGGACAGAATATCGAGCGACAGACGCAGCGGGAATACATAACCGCCCGCGCCGACAATCACGATTCGTGGTGAGCTCATATAGTGTTAACGTTATAATCGAACCGGTTCGATTGTCAAGTAGACAAGAAAGGCAAGTTGCGTCTGTTTTTGCAGCCATGGCCACGATTCGCGATGTCGCCCGCCGCGCCGGCGTCTCCCCCAGCACGGTCTCGTACGCGATGTCGGGCAAGCGTTCGATCTCGGCCGCGGCGCGCGCGCGCATCGATGCCGCAATCACCGAACTCGATTTCACCCCCAGCTCGCTCGCGCGCCAGCTCGCCCACAGCCGCAGCTACCGCATCGGCCTGGTCTTTCCCGTCAGCCGCTCCGAAATTTCCTGGGAGCCGCTCGATTTCCTGCCCAGCGCCTCCGCCCTGCTCGAGGAATATGGCTATTCCCTCACCATCTTCACCGGCACTCCCTCGCCGCACGACCTGCTCCACCTCTACAGAGCCGGCGATGTCGACGGCCTCATCGTCATGCAGGTCGCCCGCCACGACCCGCGCATCGACATCCTGCGCGACACAGGCTTCCCGCTCGCCCTCGTCGGCCGCCCCGCCGACCCCGCCGGCCTCTGCGTCGTCGATTACGCCACAGACGACGCCTGCTTTCTCGTCTTCGAACACCTCGTGCACCTCGGCCACCGCCGCATCGGCTTCCTCGACCTGCCCGAATCGAAGCACCGCGAAGAACTCGGCTACGCCTGGCTGATTCAGCAGGGCTTCGAACGCGCACGGCGCGAACTCTCGTTCGAGTGCGTCCGCGCCGGAACGGACGGCTCGTACGAGGACGCCGCCCTCGTCGCCGAGCGCATGCTCCGCCACAACCCCAACCTCACCGCTTTCGTCACCGCGAACGGCGACGGCCCCATCGGCGTCATGCACACCCTGCGCCGCCGCGGCATCGCCGTCCCCGAATCCGTCTCGGTCGCCGGCATCGCGCGCGAAAAATGGTTCCGCGCACTCTCCCCGCAGCTCACCGCCGCCGAAATTCCGCTCATCGACATGGTCCGCCGCGCCGCCGAACTCCTGCTCGCGCAGCTCGCCGACCCCGACGCCCCCCGCGAACGCACCGTGCTCTTCCCCGCCCACCTCGTGGTGCGCGGGACGACCGCCGGCCGCTGACGGCCGTCCGCCGTCCGCCGTCAGCAGATCCGCGGCAGCTGCTCGCCCAGCGGCAGCGGAATCACCCGCCCGCCGCCGAGCGCGGTGCGCATCGTCACGATGCCCGGATGCGCCGCCGTGACGCGGCCGAGCACCGCCGCGTCGCGGCCGTACTCGTGCGCCCGCATCGCCGCCAGCGCCGCCGCGGCGCCTTCCGGGGCGACGACCGCCAGCAGCTTGCCTTCGTTGGCCACATACAGCGGATCGAGCCCGAGCATCTCGCACGCCGCCTGCACCGCCGGCCGCACCGGCGCCGCGCCGTCCTCGATTTCGATGCCGACGCCGACGCGCGCGGCGATCTCGTTCAGCGACGCCGCCGCCCCGCCGCGCGTCGGGTCACGCAGCACGTGCACGCCGTCGCCCGCCGCCGCCAGCACGTCGGCCACCAGCCCGTGCAGCGGCGCGCAGTCGCTGCGGATCACGCTCTCGAATTCGAGGCCCTCGCGCACGCTCATGATCGCCATGCCGTGATCGCCGAGCGTGCCGCTCACCAGCACCACGTCGCCCGGCCGCGCCCGCTGCGGCGCGATGTGCACCCCGGGCGCGACCAGCCCGACGCCCGCGGTGTTCACGAACATGCCGTCGCCGTGGCCCTTGTCGACCACCTTGGTGTCGCCCGCCACGATCTGCACGCCGGCCCGCTGCGCCGCCGCCGCCATCGCCCGCACCACCGCGTCGAGTTCCGACATGGGCAGACCCTCCTCCAAGATGAACCCAGCCGTGATGTACAACGGCTGCGCCCCGCTCATCGCCAGGTCGTTCACCGTGCCGTTCACCGCCAGCGCCCCGATGTCGCCGCCCGGGAAGCGCAGCGGACGCACCACGTACGAATCGGTCGTCAGCGCCACGCGCGCACCGCCCAGCGGCAGCACCGTCGAATCCGTGAGTTCTCGCAGCGCATCTCCACCGAACGCCGGCAGAAAAATATTCTCCACCAGCTCGGCGCTCAATCGGCCGCCGCCCCCGTGCCCAAGCACCACACGCGGATAGTCGCGCAGCGGCAGCGGACAGTTCAACGACCAGCTTTCATCCATGTTCCCTCTTACCTCTCCCCTCTTACCTCTCCCCTCTTACCTCTCCCCTCAAGTAGTACGCCGCACACGCCCCTTCATTGCTGACCATCGTGGCGCCCAGCGGCGTGCGTGGCGTGCACTGTTTGCCGAAGGCCGGGCACTGCGGCGGCTTGAGCAGCCCCTGCAGCACGTCACCGGCGCGGCACAGCGAGGATTCGAGCGTGCGAATCGCGCCGACGTCGAAGCGCGCCTCAGCGTCGAGCGCGCGATATTCGTCGCGCAGCCGCCAGCCGCTATTCGGGATGACGCCGATGCCGCGCCAGCTGCGATCCGCCGGCTCGAACACGCGCGCCAGCAGCTCCTGCGCCGGACGATTGCCGCCTTCGGTCACGGCACGCTCGTACGCATTTTCGACGCGCGCCGCGCCGGCTTCGAGCTGCACCACCGCGCGGCGAATGCCCTCCAACACGTCGAGCGGCTCGAAGCCGGTGACCACGATGGGCGCGCCGTAACGCGCAGCGACGGCGTGATACTCGTGATATCCCATCACGCTGCACACGTGGCCGGCGGCCAGAAGGCCCTGCACCCGGCAGCGCGGCGCGGAGAGGATCGCCTCGATCGCCGGCGGCACCAGCACGTGCGACACGAGCAGCGAAAAATTCTTCACGCCGAGCCGCAGCGCCTGATGCGCCGCCATCGCATTGGCCGGCGCCGTCGTCTCGAAGCCGATGGCGAAGAACACCACTTCGCGCTGCGGATTCGCCCGCGCGATCGCCAACGCATCGAGCGGCGAATACACCACGCGCACGTCGCCGCCCTCGCTCTTGACGCGCAGCAGATCCGTCTCGCTCCCCGGCACGCGCAGCATGTCGCCGAACGAGCAGAAAATCACGTTCGGCCGCGCCGCGATCGCCAGCGCCTTGTCGATCACCTCCAGCGGCGTCACGCACACCGGGCACCCCGGCCCGTGTATCAGCTCGATCCACGGCGACAGCGCCTGGTCGATGCCGTTGCGGATGATCGAGTGCGTCTGGCCGCCGCACACTTCCATGATCGACCACCGCCGCGTCGCGATGCGGCCGATGTCCTCGACGATGCGCCGCGCCGTCGCCGCGTCGCGATATTCGCTCAGATGCTTCATGCGCGCCCCGCCGCCGCGAACGGGTCCACCGGGCACGCAGCGTCGCCTGCCGCGTTCATCTCCTCATCGACCGCGCCGAGCTCGCGCAGCAGGCGCAGCGTCTCCTGCGCCGCTGCTTCGTCGACGCGCGTGATGGCGAAGCCGACGTGCACGATGGTGTAGTCGCCGACGACGATCTCCGGCACGTACTCGAGGCACACGACCTTCGACACGCCGCCGAAGTCGACGCGCCCCATGCGCATGCCGTCGGACTCGAAGACTTCGATGACTTTTCCGGGAACGCCGAGACACATGTTCGTCCTCCTATCGCACCTGCGCCGCCTTCATCGCATCGCGCCGCTGCAGCATCCATTCGATCAACGACGCGATGCCCTGCCCGGTCTTCGCCGATGTCTCGAACACCGGCATGCCGGGATGCACCGAACGCAGATTCGCATGCAGCAGCGACAGATCGCATTCGCACGCCGCCGCCAGATCACACTTCGTGACGATCGCCGCATCTGCGGCCAGAAAAGTCGCCGGATATTTCAGCGGCTTGTCTTCCCCTTCGGTCACCGACAACAGCGCGATGCGCACGTCCTCGCCGAGGTCGAAGGACGTCGGACACACCAGGTTGCCGACGTTTTCGATGAACAGAAAATCCATCGATCGCGGGTCCCATTCACTCGACGCGATGTCGACCTGGTTCGCTTCGAGATGGCAGGCGCCGTGCGTGACGATCTGCTTCACGCGCGCGCCGCTGCGCGCCAGGCGCTGCGCGTCGTTGTCGGTCTCCGGGTCGCCGACCACCGCGCACGGACGCGCGCCGCGCTCGGTCAGCTCGCGCAGCACGCGCTCGAGCAGCGCCGTCTTCCCGGACCCCGGGCTCGAAATCCAGTTGAACGTCACCACGCCGGCCGCGCGCAGGCGTTCACGCAGCAGCGCCGCGCTGCGATCGTTCGCGTCGAGCACACGCGTGCGCAATTCCACGGTTTGCGTCGTCATTCGGCCTCCTCACGGTGCGGGCATTCCTCCGACGCCGCAGAGACGTCGGGAACGTCGATTTCCATCGACGCCAGTTCCAGTTCACGCCCGCGCACGACGATCACGCGCGACGATCCGCAGGTGCCACATGCGTCGCGCAGGCCGTCGGTCTCGCCGCCGCATGTCGCACATCGCACCGCCGGCGCCACGGCCACGACATCGAGCGCCGCTCCGTCGAGCAGCGTCCCCCGCACGACCACGGCGAACGCGAAACGCAGCGCCGATTCATCCACGCCGGACAGCTCGCCCAGCCGCAGGCACACACGCCGCACGGTGCACGCCCCCGCGCGCCGCGCGGCGGATTCCGCAGCTTCGATCAGGTGCTCGGCAATGGAGAGTTCGTGCATGGGGAAAGTCGACGACGGACGGCAGACCGCAGACCGCAGACCGCAGACCGCAGACCGCAGACCGCAGACCGCAGACCGCAGACCGCAGACCGCAGACCGCAGACCGCAGACCGCAGACCGCAGAATGATACGCATCGGTTTCGGCATCGTCCCTGTCCGAAAGCACGGTTTTCGCATGGCCATCGTCGGCCGTCGGCTGTCCGCTGTCCGCCACCACTACAGCAACGGCGAAAGCAGGCGATACGCCGAATCGATGAAGCGGGTGCGCCACGGTCGCCGGCGATATTCCTGCCAGTTGAATTCCGTGCACGATGCGATGTCGTCCTGAAAATCCTGCGCCAGGCGCTGCGTCATGTTC
>JBIIIA010000238.1:0-5375 GCA_044235195.1 Thermoflexales bacterium | reverse complement strand
CACGTGCGTCGCGCGATTGAGAATCACCCAGCGCTGCACATCGTCGATGACGGCGCGCAGCCCGAAGTTCCACGCCGCCGGCACGCGATCGAAAATCGCCGGCGCCCACTGCGACGCGATGTGCGCGGCCGCCGTCGCCGCGATCACCCATACCCACGCAGGAATGCGTCGCAGTCCGTGCATATACCGATCGGTCGGCGTCAGCGCATGCCTCATGGCGTCACACCTGCGGGCTCATGGCCGCCAGCACGCTGCTGCGGTCGAGCACGCCGACCACGTCGCCGCCGGCGTCCAGCACCGCCATCACGTCGACGCCGGCCGCCATGCGCGACAACAGCGATTCGAGCGACGATCCGATGAAGCATGTGCTCTCGGTTCCGACCGGGCCCGCCGTCGGCCGCATCACCGCTTGCGCCGTGAGCACCTTCGCGCGCGGCGCGTCCTTCACGAACGCCGCCACGTAGTCGTCGGCCGGGTGCAGCACCAGCTCCTGCGGCGTGCCCACCTGCACGATGCGGCCGTCGCGCATGATGGCGACGTGGTCGCCCAGCCGCAGCGCCTCGGCGAAGTCGTGCGTAATGAACACGCTCGTCTTATGCAGCTGCCCGTGCAGCCGCAGCAGCTCGTCCTGCATCTCGCGCCGAATCAGCGGGTCCAGCGCCGAGAACGGCTCGTCGAACAGCAGCAGCTCCGGGTCGACCGCCAGTGCGCGCGCCAGGCCGACGCGCTGCTGCATGCCGCCGCTCAATGCGCGCGGCAAATGCTTCTCCCAGCCGCGCAGGCCGACGAGCTCGATCATCTGCATCGCGCGCGCGCTGCGCGCCGCCGGCAGCTCCCCGCGCACTTCGAGCCCGTACGTCACGTTCTCGAGCACCGTGCGATGCGGCAGCAGGCCGAAGTTCTGAAAGACCATCGCCACTTTGTGCCGCCGCATCTCACGCAGCTCCGATTCCTTCATGCGCAGCACGTCGACGCCGTCCAGCAGCACTTCGCCCGCCGTCGGCTCCGTCAGTCGTGCGATGCAGCGCACCAGTGTGGACTTGCCGCTGCCCGACAAGCCCATCACCACGAACGTCTCGCCGCGCTGCACGTCGAACGACACGTCGGCCACAGCCGTGACGTGCGGCGTCGCCGGGCGCTCGCTTCCCGTCAGATGTGCGCGCAGCGCCTGCTCGGGCGTTCGCCCGTAGATCTTCCAGAGATGTCGACAGGACAGCATGACGATGGTCCGATCGGACGGCGATTACTTCGCCAGCCAGGCCTTCCAGACCGATTCGTTCGCCGCCACCCACGCCTTCGCCGCTTCGGCCGGCGTCTTCTTACCGACTTCGACCGCGGCGATCATGGAAATCTGATCCTTGTTCGTCAAGCTCATCTTCTTGAGCATGGCGTACGCATCGGGCGCGTCGTCCTTCAGCCGCTGATTGGCGATCTTCATCAGCACGTCCTCGGCGTAGTCGCACGACACCTTCTCCGGCGCAGCCGCACGGTTTCCCTCGCACGCCGCATCCGGCGCCGGCAGCTTGACGTTCACCAGTTCGTATTTGTCGAATGCCGAGTGCGGCGTCCACAGGTAGAACAGAATCGGCTTCTTCTGGCTGTACGCCGTGTCGAGCGCCGACAGCACCGCCTGCTCGGAGCCGCCCTTCACCACTTTGAAGTTCAGCCCGTTGTTGGCGATGATCGCCTCGTCGAACTGCACCCACGACGGATCGCCCGTCAGGAACTGCCCGGCGTCGCCGGTCTCTGCCGTCTTGAACAGCGCGGCGTTCTCCGGCTTCTTGAAGCCGTCGATGTTCGCCAGTTCTGCGTGCTCGTCAACCACGTACTTCGGCATGAACCAACCGATCTTGCCGATCACACCGAGCTGGCCGAGATCTTCGACCACCTTCATGTCGGTGACATATTGTTTGATCGCGTCGCCGTGGCCGGACGGCCACACTTCCAGGCTGGCGCTCAGGCTGCCGTTCGCCAGCGCCGGCCACTGGTTCTTCTCGTCGATCGTCACGATCTCGACCTTGTAGCCGAGCTGCGATTCGAGAATTTCCTTCGCCACGTATACGTTCACCGCCGAACCCGTCCACGGATTCTCCGCCAGCTTGAGCACCGGCTTCGGCCCGGTCTTCGCCGGCGCAGCCGATTCGGCCGGCGCCGTCGCTGCCGGCTCGGCCGTGCGTCCACATGCGGCGAGCACAACCGCCATGACGGCGGTCATCACGAATATCCGGCGCGAGACAAGCACATTCGAATGCATTGCGTAAGCTCCTATTGAATTGCCCGACGCGCCCTACCCCCGACGCGCGTCCGCCTATAACCGATTCACTTTAACCGATTTTTACGGAAGTGTGATGCGCAGTTCATCGATCGACAGCCGCGTGCGCGGCGCCGCGTCGCGGCCGCGCAGCTCTTCGGTCAGATGCGCCCCGTCACCCGCATAGCCCACCGCCATCATCGTCACCGGCTCGATCCCGCTGCCGGCGCCCGCGATGTGCTGCCGCGCCTGCTCACGATCGAACCCGCCCATGACGCGCGCCTTCCATCCGCGTTCCGTCGCCTCGACCAGCATCGACATGTTCGCCATCCCCGCGTCGTGCATCGCAGATCCGACCGGCGTCGTTCGTCCATCCGGCAGCGTCCGCACCGTCACCGCACACGTCAAAATCAGCAGCGACGCATGCTGCGCCCACACGCGATTGCCCTCGACCAGCAGCCCGACCAGCGCCGCCCACTGCGCATCGCCGCGCCGCGCCGTCACGAATCGCCACGGCTGCCCGTTCCCCCCGCTCGGCGCCCAGCGCGCCGCCTCCAGCAGCGCACGCACATCTCCCTCCGAAAACTCACGCACCGGGTCGTACACCCGGCTGCTGCTCCGCCCTCTCAACACTTCCGCAATCTTCACATCCGGACTCATTTCTCTCTCCTCTTTCCTCTCCCCTAACTCAGTTCTCTCCACCCCACTCTCACTCTCTACTATGACTCTCTACTATGACTCTCTACTATGACTCTCTACTCTCACCCCTACCGCTCCTTCCACGCCGCATCGATCTTCTGCCCGGTCTCGGCCGCGGACTGCGCGCCGGACAACAGGCGCGCGAGCTGCGGCTCCAGCACCTCGCCGAGCAGCGCCACGGCGTTGCCGCTCTGGATCAGCTCGAGCTGCGCCGGATCGGCCGGGTTGGCCGCCAGTCGACGCGCCAGGTCGGCGTCCGGCACGCCCGCCATCAGCCTGGCGTCGCTCATCTGCGAAAGCAATGGCGGCATCTGCGAGCCGTTCTTGATCAGCGCCGCCTGCGCGTCGTTCGACAGCATCACGCGCACCAGCTCGAGCGCCAGATCCGGCTGCGTCGTCGCGGAATGCACCGCCAGCATGTGCGGGATGAAATACGGATTCACGCGCGTCTCGCCGCGCGGCAGCGCCACGACCGTCCATTTGTGCCTGGCCTGGCGCGTGAAGAAAGGAACCGCCGCGCGCACCACCGGCATCATGGCGATGCGGCCGCGGCTCCACAGCATCCACGCCGGCTGTCCCGCCTGCGCCAGCTCGGCGTCGCTCAGCGCGGATTTGTCGCGCTGATACAAATCCTGCATGTGCTGCAAGCCGCGCACGGTCGCCGCATCGGAGAAGCGCGGCTCGCCGTCGCGGAACCAGCGCGCACCTTCGTTGCTCATCAGGAAGCTCATCACCGACGCGTCGCTGCCGAACGAGCTCGTCTCGAAGCCCACGCCGTACACGATCTGCGTCGGATCGCTCCGATCGGTCAGCGCCTTGGCCGTCTCCACGAACTGCTCGATCGTCCAGTCGGGCTCGGGCAGCGGCACGCCTGCTTCCTTGAAAATGTCGGTGTTCAACAGCACATAGTACGGATTCCATCCGAGCGGCACGGCGTACTGCGACTCGCCGCGCCGGCCGATTTCCAGCAGGCCGGGCAGATAGTCGCGCGGCATCTCCGCTCCCATGCGCAGCAGCGGCTGCATGTCGAGCACGAGTTGGCGGCGCACCAGGTCGTCCAGCGCATATGGGTTGACGTGGAATACGTCCGGTCGCTTCTCGCGATCTTCCAACCGCCCGACCAATTCGGAGTCATAGGTGCCCGACGTGCGCTGCAGTTCGACCTTCACGTTCGGATGGGCCGCCTCGAACGCTTCCACCACTTTCGTGTAGTCCACCTCGAAACCGCGCCGCGTCCACGTCAGCATGCGCAGCGTCACCGGCTGCGACGCATCGGGCGTGGGCGCCGCCTGCGCCGCCGCCTCCGGCGCGACGTAGCCCTCGGGCAGCGGTGTGGGCTCGGCGTCACACGCAGCGAGGATCAAGGCGGACACGATCAGCAGCGGCGCAAACAATCGGCGTAGTGCGAACATGGCCGAAGTGTATCGGAATCCCCCGCGCTATCATCCCCCCATGCCCTTTCGTCGCACTTATCCGAACGGCGCGCACCTGCAGCCGATCACGCTCGACCATCTCGACCACGACGTTCTCTGGATCGTCCTGCACCGCGGCAACATCGTCGTGCAGGAATCGTCCGGCGCATGGGTGCTGCCCCGCCGCGCGTCGCCGCTCGTCGAACGGCTCGTCGATCGCCACGCGCTGCAGCTCGGCGCGTTCGACGCGCAGTCCGTCCTGCTCGTCGACCTCGACGCCGATTCACCGCTGCCGGACGATCACCGCGCCGTCGGCCTGCGCGACCTGTACAACCGCGTCGACGACGAGCACTACGCCGTCGCTGGCTACGCCACGCAGATGGCGCTCTGGCAGCGCAGCGCCAATTTCTGCATGCGCTGCGGCGCGCCGCTCCTGCCGCTCGAACGTGAATGGGGCAAGCGCTGCTCCGACGACGACTGCAAATGGACGATGTATCCGCCGGTCAATCCGTGCACGATCACGCTCGTGCACGACGGCGAACGCGCCCTGCTCACGCACAAGAACGGCTGGGGCCCGCGCTACGGCCTCGTCGCCGGCTTCGTCGAACCCGGCGAGTCGCTCGAGGAAAACCTGCGCCGCGAAGTCGCGGAGGAAGTCGGCGTGCAGGTCGCGACGACCGAGTACTTCAGCAGCCAGCCGTGGCCATTCCCGCATCAGGTCATGGTCGGCTTCCTGGCGCAGTACGAATCGGGGGACGTGCGCATCGACGCCGACGAGCTCGACGACGCGCGCTGGTTCCACGTCGACGCGCTGCCTGTAATTCCGCCGCCGCTCAGCATCGCGCGGCGCATCATCGACGCCTGGGCCGCGCGGCTCGGGCGCGACACCACGCGCCTATGAACGAATCGCACTTCGACGTCGTCGTCGCCGGCGTCGGCGGCATGGGCAGCGCCGCGTGCTTCGAACTCGCCAAACGCGGCAAGCGCGTGCTCGGCCTCGAACGCTTCGACAT
>JBIIIA010000237.1:0-5381 GCA_044235195.1 Thermoflexales bacterium | reverse complement strand
GACGTGGATGCCTGGGCGTACCTGCGCAACGAACTGCGCGATCGTGGCGCCGAGCGCAACGGCACGCACTGATTCCGACGATGCATCGCGCCGTAGCAAGAGACGACATTTTGCGGGAGAAGAGTGAGATGAACACCAAACGAGAAAACTTTCTGCGCACACTGCGCACGCCGGCGGGCACCATGCAGGCGGCCGGCGCCGTCTTCTGGCTGGCCATCCTGATCACGTCGCTGGTGCGACAACTGATGCAGCAGCCGCCCGAAGAAATCGCAGCGAACACGGACGAGCGCGGCGCAGCCGCCTTCGCAGACTACGAAGACGAGGAGGAGCGATGAGCATTGCTGTGATGCGCAGGCTGTGCGCCGTCCTGCTCGCGGCAGGCTGGGGTGCGACGTACGATGCACGCGCGGCGTCGACGCCTGCCGACGTGCTGGAGTTGGCGCCACCGACGCTCGTCGTCGAGCGCCGGTCCGCCGCGGCGGAGGACATCTTCCATTTGCGGCGCTGCGTCGTACACGTGGGTGCGGGCCCGGTGCTGCTGGCGTCCGCGCGCGGCGGCGTGATGCGCACCGACGACGCTGTGCGCATCGACGTCGAACGCCCCGACGGTACACATGTGACGTGGGAACACGACTTCCGCGACGGCGCCACCGGCGGCATTGCGGAAATTCCGCAGCAGCGACTCGATGCGCTTTTCACGATCGGCGTGCACACCGTGACCATCGCACTGCTGGACCTGCGGCCGCCCGTGCGTTCGAGCACCGGCTACGTGCTGCGCTATGCGGCATTGCGCGGATCGCCGACGGCGGCGTGCCTCGACGGAGAGGCGATCGCCCTGCGGAAACCCACGGCAGCGCCGTCCACAGCACATGCGCCGGACGACGCGCTGCGCTGGGATGGGCCGCCGGCGGCGGCTGTACCTCGGACGGCGCAGCCGAATCAGGGGGTGCGGCCGACCGTCGAGCAGAGCCCCGTGCGCGACGACATCGCCGCTGCGACGGGTGTCGAAAAGAACACGAACGTGCATGTCGTTCAAAGTGTGGCAGCGCCGACGATCCATCATCGCAGCCATCGCAGCCATCGCATCGATGTCGGCCTCGGCATCGACCGCAGCAACGTCTGGGATTTCACCTTGGCATCGCTGCTGCCGGCGAAGACGTGGACATCATTTCCCTATGTGTTGGCCGCAGCGGTCATCGGCCTGCTGGGTCTCCTGGCGTACGCCATGCGACGCACGGCGCCGTGCATGAGCGGGCTGTTGTCTGTGCAGGACATGCAGACCGGCGAGCGGCTGGATCACATCGAACTGGTGCAGTATGGACAGCGCGCGTGGATACAGCGAACGCCGCTGCGTCTGCAGGCCGGCGTTGTGGCGCAGGACGCGGCCGGCGGATTGGCGGCAGACGGCGACGGCGGGTGCGTGTTTCGCAGCGAGATCGGCGGGCGGCGTGTGCTGCGCGATGGCGACGTCGTGATGATCGGCGAGCACGTGCGCTTGCAGTACCGCGCGCCGGCGACGGTATATGCGCACACGAACGAGGCGGCGTCATGAGGCGCTGGGGGCGGCGGCGCGAGACGACGAGCGCCGAAGTCGCCTACAACGTGCTCGAGGGCATGTCGCCGCGCGAGGGGTGGGCGACGCGCGCGGCGCGCGGCATCGGCCGCATCGGGGCGCGGCTGCGCGACTGGCAGCCGCCGGAGACGAACGGCTTCGGCGGAGCGGCGACGGCCCTCGATTGGGAGCGCGTGCGCGCGGAAGTGCTGCAGGACTGTCGCATGCGCGTGCGCATCGCCGGATCCGAAGGCAGCGGCAAAAGCACGCTGCTCGATCATCTGCACAGCATGCACGGCGCGGCGCCGCCGAGCCCGATCGTCGGCGCGAGTGAAAGCCTGGGGCTGTTCGAAGTCGTCGCCGAGCATGCCGGCGGCGACGATGTGTGGATCGAAGGTGTGGCGCCGGCCGACCTGACGATCTGGCTGCTCGACGCGTGCGCCGGCGTGCGGCGTGTCGACGTCGAATCGCTGGCGCGCCTGCGCAGCAGCGGGCGCCCGCTGATCGTGGCGCTCAACAAGATCGACAGCGCCGACGCGCAGGTGAACGCGTCGGGCGCGGCCGAGGCGGTGGGCAGCGCGGTGATCGGCATTTCGGCCGGCACCGGCGAAGGCGTGCTCGATCGACTGCTGCCGGCGATGGTGGAGGCGTGCCCGCCGCTGGCGACGGCGCTCGGGCGCGAGATGCCGGCGTATCGGACCGAAGCGACACGACAGGTGATCGGGCGAGCGGCGGCGCTGAGCGGGATGAGCGGCTTCGACCTCAACCCGTTGTTCGACGTACCCGACAGCGCGGCGGTGCAGATGCAGCTGGTGATGCGCATCGCTGCGGTGTACGGCCACGGGCCGACCGATCGCTACAGCCGCGAGATGCTGGCGGTCGTGTTCGCCGGCATGCTGGTGCGCGGAGCGGCCGGGCTGCTGCTGCGCGGCATGCCGCTGGTGGGCGGCGTGCTGTTCCAGGGGATCAGCGCCGGAGCGACGTACGGCATCGGGCGCGCGGCGACGGTGTACTTCCGCAACGGCAAGCGTTGGCGTGCGCAGTGCGAGGAGGGCGGCGATGATGGAAATTCTGCGGCGGATCACTGAACTCGGGCGCAGCGAGCGCCGGCCGCCGGTGCAGGTGCGCGAGCGTGCGCCTGCGCGGCGTGCGGTGAGCGAGCGGCCGCTGCGTTTCGAAGATGCGTTCACGGCGGCGGCGCTGGGCGAAGCCTTTCGCAAAGTGCGCGCCAACGGCGGCGGTGCCGGCCCCGACGCACAGAGCGTGGAAGCGTTCGGCCAGCGACTGGACGACAACCTGCGCGTGCTCGAGCGCGAACTGCGCAGCGGCCGCTACCGGCCGCAGCCGGTGCTGCGCGTGTGGCTGCCGAAATCGGGCGGTGAGCCCGGTGAACGGCGGCCGATTTCGCTGTTGAACGTGCGCGACCGCGTGGCGCAGCGCGCGGCGCACACTGCACTGGCGCCGTACTACGAGAGCCGCTTCCACGAATGCAGCTTCGGTTTCCGTGAATCGCGCGGCGTGCGCGAGGCGGTAGCCGAAGTAGTGCGGCTGCGCGACGAAGGGCTGCACCACGTCGTGGACGGAGACATACGGCGCTGCTTCGAATCGATGGAGCACGACGTGCTGATGCGCCTGCTCGAGCGCGACATCGGCGACGCGCGCTACACGGCCATCATCGAGCGCTGGCTGCGCATGGGCGTATTGAGCGGGCGCGGGAAGAATGGCGCCGCCGAGCCGCAGGAGCGCGGCGTCGGCCAGGGTGCGGCCATATCACCGCTGCTTTCCAACATCTACCTGCACGAATTCGACGATGCCATGAAGCAGAAGCAGCGGGCGCTGGTGCGCTATGCGGACGACTGGGTGATTCTGTGCCGCAGCCGCGACGACGCCGAGCGTGCGCTGAGCGAAGCGCGCACGGCGCTCGAACACATTCGGCTGACGTTGAACCCGCACAAGACGCGCATCACCGACTTTGCGAACGGCTGGTCTTTTCTCGGCGCGTTCTTCGTGCGCGACGAACAGTATTGGGTGAAAGGCTGACATGGCGACGTACTACGTACAACAACAGGGAGCGCGTGTGCACAAAGAAGACCAGCGGCTGGTGGTGCGGCACGACGACAAAATCGTGGCGCAGATTCCGCTGCATGAACTCGACCAGCTCGTCGTGACCACCGACGTACAAGTGACGTCGCAGGCCATCGCGCAGCTGTTGAAATCCGAGGTCGACGTGGTGTACATGACGCGCGGCGGGCGAATGCTGGGGCGGTTGATCGGTGACGAATCGAAATTCGCCGAACTGCGCCTGCGCCAGCTCGAGGCGATGAGCGACTCGGCGCGCAGCCTCGAACTGGCCAAGCGCATCGTGGCGGGCAAGCTGGCGAACCAGCTCGTATTTCTGGAAGCATCCAAGCGCAGGCTGAAGGCGGCCGTGCCGGAGACGCGCGTGGCCAAACCCGGCGCGGCCGGCGGCATCGAGCGCGCGTACGGCGCGGCGGTGCGCGGGCTGCGCGACATGCTGGGGCAGGCGATCCATTCCGTGGACGCCGACAGCCTGCGCGGCTACGAAGGGCGCGGCGCGGCGTGGTACTGGCCGGCATTTCGCGGCATGCTCTCGAACCCGATGGGCTTCACGGCGCGCCAGTACCATCCTGCGCCGGATCCGGTGAACGCGCTGCTCGGCTTCGGCTACGCGCTGCTGCAGAAAGACGTGCAGGCGGCGGTGCGGCGCGTCGGGCTCGACCCATATCTCGGCTTCTTCCACACGGTGCAGTACGGCCGGCCGTCGCTGGCGCTCGACGTGATGGAAGAATTCCGGCCCATCGTGGTGGATGCGCTGGTGGTGAGCATGATCAATCTCGGGCAGATCAAAGAGCGCGATTTTCGCAGTGGAGGGCCGGCCGAGCGACCGCTGTCTCTGCAGGACGACGCGTTGAAGCGTGTGATCGCCGAATACGAAACGCGCGTGTCGGGCGAAGTGGCGCACGGTCCGAGCGGCGAGCGGACGACCATGCGGCGCAGCATCGAGCTGCAGGTGCGGCAGGTGGCGCGCGTGGTGCGCGGCGAGCAGCGCGAGTACGAACCGTTCCTGCACGAGGGCTGATATGAGCGAAAGCGGCGAGCGCAGAGAAGGCGACGACGTGCGGCGGGCGCTGCGCGAACGCGCGGCCGAGCAGGCGGCCGTGGCGTTCGTCGATGCGTCGGTGCAGCCGGGGCGCAGCGCGGTGGGGATGGTGCTGCGCGGGCGTAGCGGCGAGCTGCTGGGCTGGGCGGCGCAGGAGATGCCGGCGATGACCAACAACGAAGCCGAGTATGCCGCGCTGATCTTCGGGCTCGAGCAGGCGCATCGGCTGCAGGTGCGGCGGCTGCGGCTGTATTCCGACAGCCGCGTGGTGGTCGAGCAAATGCGCGGCGAGATCGACGTGCGCAACGGCGCGCTGCGGCGGTGGCATCAGCGGGCGCAGCGCGCGGCGCGGGCGCTGGAGAGCGTGGTGTACGTCTACGTGCCGCGTGAATGGAACGTGCTGGCGGATGCGCTGGCCGAGGACATGCTGCGTCGGCGTGAGCTGGTGCGCGTGATCGGCGGCGCGTGATGTTCATCGTGGTGAGCTATGACATCGTCGACGACCGGCGGCGGGCGAAAGTGCACAAGGCGATGCTGAACTTCGGACGGCGCGTGCAGTACAGCGTGTTCGAATGCGACATCGGCGCGGAGACGGCGAAGAAGATGCACGACCGGCTGCAGGCGCTGATCGCACCGAAGGAAGACAGCGTGCGCTTCTATTTCCTGGACGAAGACGCAGTGAAGAAGATCCTGACGATGGGCCTGGGG
>JBIIIA010000236.1:0-5392 GCA_044235195.1 Thermoflexales bacterium | reverse complement strand
TCCCGACCAGATGGCCGAGGAGCGACGCCTGATGTACGTCGGCATCACGCGCGCCAAAGACCGGCTGTACCTGCTGCGGCCGGCCCGTCGCAGCCAGTGGGGAATGAGCGAGCCGGCCGCGCCGTCACGCTTCCTGGCCGACCTGCCGGATCACCTGACGGAAGGCAAAGTGCGCAGGAACGCCGCCGTCGCCGCGGAATCGGCCGCATGGAAGCCGCAGGCGCGCGAACGCACTCCGGCGCAGGACACGCAGTTCCGTCCCGGCGACCGCGTGTCGCATCCCAAGTTCGGCGAAGGCATCGTGCTGCGCAGCATCCGCCAGCGCGACGACGAAGAAGTGGAAGCATTCTTCGCCGGCACCGGCGCCAAGCGGCTGTCCGCATCGCTCAGCGGCATCAAGAAAATTGCGCCGAAGCGCTGAGCTCACACCGGCCAGCCGGCCGATCGATTTTCGTCGAGCGGGTGTATCGTGACACACAGCGCACCGTGAACAGCGGTGCCAAACTGTGTTTTCCTTCACGTTATCCGTTGCACCACGAACTCTTTACGTGCGATTCATCTTGCGCGCGTAAGTTCGCTGCTGTCACGACAATCACGACAACATGAACGAGATTCTGCGCTCCACTCCGTCGCTTTTGTCCGCCTCACCTCACGTAGTGCTGATCTACGCAGATACCGGTGGCGGCCATCGCGCCACGGCACAGGCCGTCGCCGCCGGACTGCAGCGCATCACGGACGGAAATGCGCAGATCGAACTGGTCAATGCCACGCCGTACATGCCGTACCCCTACAACGTCGCGGAGCGCGCCTACCCGACGGCGATCGCGCACGCCCGGCTGGGGTACGCCGCGTTCTGGCATCTGACGAACAACACCCCGTACGCGAAGCTCACACATGCCTCGATGGAAATCGGCGGCCGGCGCACCATCCCGCGCTTCTTCGCCGAGCATCCGGCCGACGTCTACGTTTCGTGCCACCCGCTCGTCAACCAAATGCTGCCGTCCACCGCACGGCGGCTGAACAGTCGCACCCCTTTCCTCGCCGTCGTGAGCGACATGGTCACCATTCATTCGCTGTTCTGGTCGCAAGACATCACACACGTCATGGTGGCGACGGAAGCGGCGCGCGCGCTGGCAATTCGCCGGGGCATGCCGGCGGAGCACATCAGCGTGACCGGGCAGCCGGTGCTGCCGGATTTCGCCGCGCGCGCGGAACGCGGACGCGCCATGCGGCGCGAACTCGGGCTCGATCCGAATGCATTCACCGTCGTGCTCATGGGCGGCGGCGACGGCATGGGACGACTGACGCAGACGGCGCGCGCGATCGCCGCGAGCGGGCTGCCGCTGCAGCTCGTCGCGCTGTGCGGCCGCAACGAACGCGCGCGCGTCGAACTCAGCGAGCTCGGCATCCACGCCGTCGGCTTCACCGACAAGGTCGCCGAGTACATGGGAGCGGCCGACGTGCTGGCATCGAAGGCCGGCCCGGGCGCGATCTGCGAAGCATTCGTCGCCGGGCTGCCGATCGCGCTCTACGACGCGGTGCCCGGCCAGGAGAGCGGCAACGTCGACCTCGTCGTCGAGAGCGGGGCCGGCGCATGGTGCCCGGAGCCGCGGCAAGTCGTCGCACAGCTGCAGCTGTGGTTGCACGATCGAGAGGCGCACGCACGCGCCGCGCAGGCGTCTCGTGCGCAGGCGCGCCCGAACGCGGCGATGGACGCCGCACGAATTATTTTGAATTTCAGTGAACGTCGTCACGCCAGCGAACACACGCGAATCGGAGGCGATTTTGTTTCAACCTACCGGCATCTGGAACCAGGCGGATCTGCATCTGCACACCACGTATAGCGACGGCAGCGCCACGCCCGCCGAACTGATCGAACACGTCTTCACAAGAAGCACGATTCGTGTCGTGGCGATCACCGACCATGACGAAATCGAAGGCGCACAGGAAGCGCAGCGGCTGGCGAAACGACGCGACGTCGACGTCATCGTCGGCGAGGAAGTATCCACTGCGCACGGGCATTTGATCGGACTTTTTCTGCGCGAACGCATCCCGCCCGGCCTCGACGCATTCGAGACCACGGCGCGCATTCACGAACAGGGCGGCCTGGCCATCGCGCCGCATCCGTTCGACGCGAGCGTGCCGTCGCTCGGCGTGCGCATGAGCCGCGACGCATTTCGCGCGCTGCCGCTGGACGGCATCGAGACATTCAACGCCAGCATCTTCCTGCCCTGGCGCGCAGCCAACGACGAGGCGCTGCGGGCGGCCGAAATGCGCGGCACGGCACAGATCGGCGGCAGCGATGCACACGCGCTGTGCGCCGTCGCCACCGGCCGCACATGGTTCCCGGGCAGACGCGCAGCCGACGTGTTCGCGGCGATCCAGTCATCGACCACGCACGCGAGCGGACGGTATCTTTCACACGGCGGACACGCCCGTCAGATTTTCGACATGGTGCGCAACATGGGCATCGGATCGTTCACGCGCCACGTCATGCAGAACGCCGAGCCGATGCGGACATAGCCGCGTGTGATTATTCACTTTTCAGCAGGCCGAAGCGTAAAGCTATTACGACAGCCTGTGTGCGATCGGCAACACCGAGCTTGGCGAAGATGCTGCTGGCATAGTTGCGCACCGTGCCTTCCGAAAGAAACAGGCGCCCGGAAATTTCCGTGTAGCTCAGCCCTTCCGTCATCAAGCGCAGCACGCCGAGTTCACGCTTCGTCAGGGATTCCACGAGCATCGGCGCATCGACGTCGTTTGTGGATTCCGCGCGCGCCAGTTGCTGAAAAATTTTCCCCGCCACCTGCGGATCGACGTGCGTCCTTCCTGCGACCGTATCCTTGACGGCAGCGACGAGACGATCGCGCGGCGCATCTTTCAACAGATATCCGGAAGCACCTGCGCGCACCGCATCGAGCACCCACGAGTCGTCGTCGAACGTCGTCAACACCAGCACCGCGACGGATGGGTAGGCCTGACGAATCACACGCGTCGCGCGAACGCCGTTCATGCCGGGCATTTTCAAATCCATCAACACGATGTCCGGCTGCAGCGATGCGACAAGCTCGACCGCCTGCGCGCCGTTCATCGCAGAACCGACAACTCTCAATTCCGAGTCGGTCTCGAGGATCTGTTGCAGACCACTGATCACGATGCTTTGGTCGTCACAGAGCAGAATTCGAATCATCGGCTTCCTCCCATTCGATCATGATGCACGTGCCGGCGCCCGGTGTACTTTCGATCGACGCATGGCCGCCCAGCGCTGCGATGCGTTCGAAGATCCCGCGCAGACCGAAGCGCTGCGCGTCCGCGCGCACAGCCGCGACGTCGAAGCCGACGCCGTCGTCGATGATTTCCAACCGCCCGCGTCCTCCATCGCGCTGCAGAGCGACGTCCACTCGCTGCGCCTCGGAATGCCGCACGACGTTTTCCAGCGCCTCCTGTACGACGCGATAGAGTGCGTGTTCGAGATCGCTCGGCAATACCTCGAACCCACCGCGCACGCTGAAATGAACAACCGCACCGCTGCGCAGCCGTACCTGTTCGATCAAATCACGCAGCGCCAGGTTGAAGCCGAGATCTTCCAGCGGCGCCGCACGCAGCGCTTTCAGCGAGCGACGCATTTCGGTCAGCGCACCGCGCACTGCCTCGCCGGCGCGCATCAACGCCACATGCGATTTTTCGGCATCGATGCGCCATTGCGCGTCGACTGCCTCGATCTGCACGGCAGCAGCCGTCAATGCATGCGCCGCAGTATCGTGCAGCTCACGCGCCATTCGGTTTCGTTCACGGCTGATCGCCAGATCCTCGACCATCGCGGTGTGCCGCGCAAGTTCCGCGTTCGCACGCACGAGCGAACGCTGCTGCGCATTTTGTATGCCGACGAGATACGTAGTCACACGGCCCACCAGCAGGAACACAAACGTACGGCCGACGACGATCGTCGCACTCGACAAGATCATCGCCATGTCCGTGGTTACGCACAACACATTCAACACGAAATCGCCGATCGACGTCGCCAGCGTGAATCCCAGCGAATAACGAAAGTCATACTGCCAGCTCAAAACGATCAGCAGAAGCAGCAGGCTGATCAACATCGACATCTGGAAGAACGGGTGCCACACCACCGCCACTCCCGGCGCGAGCCCGTTCACCAGCAGACGCAGCACCGACTCCGTCGCCGGCACCGTCGCCGGCGACGCCAACACGGGCGGCGCTGCATTCAACACGGTTCCGATGAACACATTCCCCATCCAGAATGTGCTCTTCGTCATCACGACGTCGACGGTCGCCAGCGTCACCATACCGATCAAGTACCAGCGGCCAAGCTCGATGCGCAATATTCCCGAATACACGAACGCGGCAAAGCAGATCGATGTGGCCAACGGCAGCAACAGCGTGAGCGACATCGATTCACTGCGCATGAAAACGAACGCCGCCAGCAGCGCGCTCTTCCCGACCTGAAAGAGCGCGAACAGGCGCATCACCTTCATCAGTTCCGGCCGCATTCCGTCGCTCATCTCATACTCTCCGCCCTCACGCGTACGCCAGCGCCTCGCGAATGCTGATTTGCCCGGCACGGCGCGCCGGAGACGAACTCGCGACGATGCTGACCACGCACACGATCGCCGGCCAGGCCACGTAGCCGTTCGCGCTGAACGCGCGCTCGATCTCCCCGATGCGAACGGCGGCGCCGAGCGCGGAGCCGATGATGTCGGTCAACGGCACGCTCAACACGAACGACGCCAGCGCGCTCAGCAGCCCGATGAACAAGCCTTCGATGATGAACATCGTGTGCAAATCGCCGGTCTCGGCGCCGATCGCGCGCATGACGCCGATCTCGCGCGTGCGCTCCATGACGGACAAGCTCATCGTGCCCGCCAGGCCGAGCCCGCCGACCACCGAGATCAGCACGGCGACCACGAGCATGACGGTGATGATCACCTCGAACGAGGATTGCACGTTGCTGATCAGCGTCGTGCGGCTCTGTGCGTTGGCGACGGCGATCCCGGCGTCTTCGTAGCTGCGTCGCAGTTCGAAGAGCAGATTCTCGGTGTACGAAGCGCTCGTGTCCGCCGCTCTGACACGCACCGACGTAACGCGTCCGCCGGTGCCGACGAGCCGGCTGGCGGTATCGAAATGCGTATACGCCAGCGGCGGCGCCATGCCGCCTCCGATGCGGCGCACGAAGCCGACGATGCGAAAAAGAAATTCGTCGTTGCCGCTGCGCAGCGTGACCGTGTCGCCCAGCGCGAGGTTCGGTTCCTCATCGAGCACGGACTCCGCCAGCACGATCTCATTGCGCGTGTGCTCCCCATACTTCGAAAGCCAGCGCCCGGACTGCATGATCGGCGCCACCAACGGCGAATCGGATGCGCCGCCGTTGATC